>NZ_JBSGEQ010000038.1:0-8888 GCF_053602975.1 Nocardia sp. NPDC004278 | reverse complement strand
ACAGCGCAATCAACGGGATCGGCGCGTTCTACGGGTGCCCCCCGGCCGGCCTCCGCGCCGGACGGGCCGACCGAGAAGGCTGGGCCCGCCGACTCAGCGCAAGCAACTGGGTCTGCTGGGATTTCGCGGCAGTCCTCCGCGCAGTCCGGAGCGCCCACCGAAAAAACGAGTCGGAGGGCATCGGCGGAGTCGCCGGTTGGCGAGCAGGCTGCGGCATCCACGAAGGGGCGAACGGCGGAGTACGGGTCCGGGGAGGTAGCGACACCGCAGGACGTCAGTACCCAGGCTATGTCCGCTGCCGAGCGTGCGGAGTCCGGTGGGTCGCGGGCAGGTGCATCGGTACGGCCCGAACCTATTGCGCTGCACAAGATCCCGCCATTGCAAGGGCAACGACCGCGACCGCTGCGGCCGGTTGGCGGCGCGGGCAATCCGGAGAGTCCGAGGCCGGTCGCCGGTGCGTTGATTCTCGAGGACGGTGCGGCATATCCGCTGGACCGGGCGTATGTCGTCGGTCGAAGTCCGACGATCGACGAGGCGGTACGTGCCGCGACAGCCACGCCCATCACCGTCCCTCGTGACCGCCACATCTCCCGCGTGCACGCCTACGTCTCGGTCGACCGCGGCAAGGTCTACGTCCGCGATGCCGCCACTCCCGCGGGAACTTTCATCGCGGCCCCAGGCGACGATGACTGGACGCGCGTCGGCACCGCCCCGATCGAACTGCCGCCCGGCTGGAGCCTGCGCATAGGCCAGCGAATCATCACCTACCGCTCCGAGAACGACCCGAAGCATCCGACGGAAGCCACTGGTAAGGGCCGCCGTTCCTGAGCGGATCGCTTGCCCTGCGAAGACGTGCCGCGCGGGGCTTCCCACCGTATCTGTCGATCCCGGCCGAATCCGCGCGGATTCATCGAACCGAACCGGTAGCCGAACTAACCGGCATCGAACAGGACCGCACAGGCGCCGTTCCGCTGGCAGCGCATTCAGCCATCTTTCCCGCGGCGCCCGGCGGAGGAGCCTGCGCCGCTCGCCGATCCGCCGTGCGCCGAACCGGCACCGAACAGGACCGCACAGGCCCGTTCTGCCGCTGGCACACTCAGCGATCTTCCCGCCTTGCGCGGCGAAGGAGCCTGCGCCGCTCGCCGATCCGCCCTGCGCCGAATGCGACTGCGAGGCCCGCGCCAGCGGCGAGTACCCCACTGACGGCCAGGGTGGCGACGGTTGGCGGGGTACCCCGGAGAATCCAGGCACCACCGGCGACCGCCCCGGCCAGCATGGCCGAACTCACGCACAGACCGATGAAATTGGCGATTCCACCGTGGCCACGACGCAGTGTCCGGGCGTTGGACTCCACGTAGGCGGCGGCGAACAACGCGAGGATTACGATCACGGCCGAAGCGGCGGTCAGCGTCGGACGCTGCGCCGTATGCAGTTCGACTCGCTGCGTCGCGATCTCGGTACCGTTGCGCAGCAGAGTCAGCTCGCCGTCGAGATCGCCCGCCAATACCTGCCGGTCGACCGGATCGGGCAATACAACCGCGCCACCGGGCTGCAGCGGCACCGGATCTCCACCCAACCGCACACCGACCACATGCACTGCGAGCGAAGCCGAATCGACGTCGATCCCCTTGACTTGCACTGGAATCGGCTCGGACAGATCAATGTCGATCGGATTCGACCTCGTCGGATCAACACCGGCAATGGTGACCGTGCCCGGTACCAGGTCTCCGCCGGCCGTGGATGCACCGAGCCCGAGCACCACGACCGCACAGGCACCCGCCGCACACAACACTCCCGCGAGCAGCGGTAGCCGAGGCGAAGCGAACGTGACGACATCCCGAATGGGCACCAGATCGCGCCGATCGACATCAGCCAGCCGAACACCCTGGTCCGGCAACCCGTACCGCGGCCGCACCCGGCCCATCGGGGGACGCTGCGATCCGGCAGCGATCTCGCCGGTTACCGGTGAGATCGGCCCCACCACCGTCCCATAACCCTGCGTACCTCCCGGTTCCAGCATCGCCGCACCCGCCCGCCGTGCAGCACGACTACCCCCGGTCGCGGCGGCCACAATGGCGTCGGCGCCGATCACCGGGATACCCACCGAAGTCAGCCAATCGCCGCCCCAGCAGGAGGCGGCGAGTTCGGCGAGCGCGATGCCGAAGAGTTCGGCGGTGTCGAAGCGGTCGGCGGGATCGGTCGCGAGGCCGCGCATCACCACATCGGCGATCGGTCCGGGAACACCGGGCGCTACCTCGGTGAGGGGTATGGGATCGCCGAAGGCATGGGCGAAAAGCGTTGCGAGGTGGTCATCGCTCGGCGGGAAGGGCAACACACCGGACAGCAGCTGATAGAGCATGGCGGCCAGCGCGTAGACGTCGGTCGCGGGGGAAAGCGGTCGTCCGCGCGCCTGCTCC
This sequence comes from Nocardia sp. NPDC004278, assembly GCF_053602975.1. NCBI lineage: Bacteria > Bacillati > Actinomycetota > Actinomycetes > Mycobacteriales > Nocardiaceae > Nocardia > Nocardia sp. NPDC004278. Next base: position 6,471 of record NZ_JBSGEQ010000038.1, on the reverse strand, counting down.
GGCGCGATATAGGACGGAGTGCCGACGATCGCGCCGGTCCTGGTGACCAGGGTCTGGTCACCACCGACGATCTCGGCAATGCCGAAATCGGTCAGTTTGATCGCACCGCCGGTGCCGAACATGAGATTCGACGGTTTGACGTCACGGTGCAGAATCCGGTGGCGGTGCGCTGCTTCCAGTCCCGCCGCACAGGCCAGCCCGACGGCGACCGCGGTCGCCGCGTCGAACCCCTCGGTGGCGAACCGGCTGCCGACGGTGCCGCCCGGCAGGTATTCCATGACCAGCAGACACAGCTCATCCTTCTCGATGTAGTCGAAAACCCGCACCACATGGCGATGATCAATGGCCGCGAGCAATCGCGCCTCGGCGACGAACCGGCGGCGCACCTGTTCATCGTGCGCGAACTGGGGTGGAATCTGTTTGATGGCGACCGGTCGGCCCAACCGCCGGTGCGTGCCCGCCAGCACCACACCGCATCCACCCCTGCCGACCTGGGCGCCGATATCGTAGGCGGGCAGCGCGGCCCGCAACCTGCCGGTGTCACTGGTCAAGTCGTCGCCCATCCACTCGGAACCGCACGGTATTCGTACCGTCGATTTCGTCGAGTTCCCCGGTGGATGCGAAATACTCCTCCGGCGCGACTTGCGGTGTCGGGGAACAGTATCCGAGCAGGAATCCGACGGCCACGGCACAGCTACGAACGCGGCGGCCCAGGATCGGGGTAAGGTTGCCCGCGACAAAATCCGTGCGGTGTGGACAATGTCCAGCATGCACCGCAATGGACCGACACAGGACATCGACGAGTCCGCGCTGACCGTGACCCCGCCGAAAAAGCAGGCCGCGGGCGTGACCGCCGTGGCCGTTGCGCTGAAACGCGCGGTCGAGGAGATGGGTGTCGTCCGGACCACCCGCACGCTTGCCCGGGTCAATCAGGTGCACGGTTTCGACTGCCCCGGCTGTGCCTGGCCGGAGCCTGCGGGGCACCGTCGTCCGGCGGAGTTCTGTGAGAACGGTGCCAAGGCTGTCGCCGAGGAGGCGACACTACGCACCGTCACCCCCGAATTCTTCGCCGCGCACTCGATCGAGGAACTGGCGGGCAAATCCGGCTACTGGCTGGGCCAGCAGGGCCGACTCACCCACCCGATGGTGCTGCGCCCCGGCGATACGCACTACTCCCCGATCGAGTGGGATGACGCCTACCGGCTCATCGTCGAACACCTGCATGCCCTGTCCTCCCCGGACGAGGCCCTGTTCTATACCTCCGGCCGAACCGCCAACGAGACCGCATTCCTGTATCAACTGCTGGTCCGCAGCTTCGGCACCAACAATCTGCCGGACTGTTCGAATATGTGCCACGAATCCTCCGGCGCCGCGCTGACCACCTCGATCGGCATCGGCAAGGGTTCGGTCTCGATCGATGACTTCACCAAGGCCGATCTGATCATCGTCGCGGGCCAGAACCCGGGCACGAATCATCCGCGCATGCTCAGCGCACTGGCGGCCGCGAAGGCCAATGGCGCCAAGGTCATCGCGGTCAACCCGCTGCCGGAGACCGGACTGCTCGGCTTCCGCGACCCGCAAACCGTCAAGGGTTTCACCAGCGGCGTCGCCATCGCCGACGATTTCCTGCAGATCCGCCTCGGCGGCGATATGGCGCTGTTCCAAGGCCTGGGCAAACTGCTGTTCGAAGCCGAGGACCGCGCGCCCGGCACGGTGGTCGACCGCGAGTTCGTCGACGCCCACTGCGCTGGCTTCGCCGAATACGAAAAGAACATACGTGCTGTCGATCTCGCCACCGTCCGCACCGCGACCGGCCTGTCCGACGACGACTTACACCGCACCGCAACACTTCTGGCCGAATCGAAGAACGTGATCATCTGCTGGGCGATGGGGCTGACTCAGCAGCGCCACGGCGTCGCCACCATCGAGGAAGCCGTCAATCTGCTACTGCTGCGCGGCATGATCGGCAAGCCCGGCGCCGGTGTGTGCCCGGTCCGCGGCCACTCCAACGTCCAAGGCGACCGCACCATGGGCATCTGGGAGAAGATGCCCGATACCTTCCTCGACGCACTCGACCGCGAATTCGGCATCACCAGCCCGCGCCAGCACGGCTACGACACCGTCGAAGCCATCAAAGCCATGCGCGCTGGTACCGCGAAGGTGTTCTTCGGCATGGGCGGCAATTTCGTCTCCGCCACCCCCGATACCGAGGTCACCGAGGCCGCCCTGCGCAGCTGCGCGCTCACCGTGCACGTCTCGACCAAACTCAACCGCAGCCATATCGTGCACGGCCGCACCGCATTGATCCTGCCCACCCTCGGACGCACCGACCTCGACCTCCGAAACGGCACGAAACAGCAAGTGTCGGTGGAGGATTCGATGTCGATGGTGCATCTGTCCACCGGCCGACTGCAGCCGGTCAGCGATCAACTGCGCAGCGAAGTCGCCATCGTCTGCGAACTCGCCCAGACCCTCTTCGGCGCCGATCACCCGGTGCCGTGGGCGCAGTATCAGCACGACTACGACAAAATCCGCGACGCGATCGCCCGGGTGGTACCCGGCTGTGCCGACTACAACACACGAGTCCGTCAGCGCAACGGCTTCGTGCTACCGCACCCGCCGCGCGACTCCCGCGAATTCCGCACCGCCACTGGCAAAGCCAATTTCGCGGTCAACGAATTGAGCTGGGTCCCGGTGCCCGAGGGCCGATTGATCCTGCAGACCCTGCGCAGTCACGACCAGTACAACACCACCATCTACGGCCTCGACGACCGCTACCGCGGGGTACACGGCGGCCGCAAGGTGATCCTGATGCACATCGACGACATCACCGAATTCGGTTTCGTGGACGGTGATCTGGTCGATCTGATCTCCGAATGGACCGATGCCACCGAACGCAAGGTGACCGGCTTCCGCATCGTCGAATACTCCACTCCGCGCGGTAATGCCGCCGCCTACTATCCCGAAACCAACCCGCTGGTTCCGCTGGATCACGTTGCGGCACGGTCGAATACACCAGTGTCCAAAGCGGTGACCATCCGAATCGAAGCACACGTCCATACCGGACAGCCCACATGAGCAACCCCAGCGAGCGAACCAGGTCGCAGCACACACCGCGCACGACCGAGCCGAACGCGGAGAGGCGCAATCATGAGTAGAGTCACCGCCCGCAGACGGATGCGCCGCATCTCCCCCAACGGCATTGTCGAGCGCCCGGATTCACTCGCCGTGGAGGAGCCGCTGGAAATCCGCCTCGACGGCCAGTCGCTCACCGTCACCATGCGCACCCCCGGCAGCGATATCGAACTCGTCCATGGATTTCTGTTGGGCGAAGGCATCATTCACACCGCCGAGGATGTGGTCAGCGCCCGCTACTGCGCGGGCACCGACGAGGACGGTCGCAACACCTACAACGTCCTCGACATCCACCTGCGCACCCCCACCCCCGTCCGCGGCCGCAACTTCGTCACCACCAGCGCCTGCGGCCTCTGCGGCAAAACCGCACTCGACGAGGTCCGCACCCGCACCCGATATCCGCTCCCGACCGTCTCGATCTCCGTCGGCAGCGATACCCTCGCCGCCCTGCCCGACCGATTGCGCACCCGCCAAACGGTTTTCGACGCCACCGGCGGCCTGCACGCCGCCGGCCTGTTCACCGCCGACGGCACCGCACTCGCCGTACGCGAAGACATCGGCCGCCACAATGCCGTCGACAAAGTCCTCGGCTGGGCCCTACTCCAAAACCGCATCCCCGCAAACGATCTCGTACTCATCGTCAGCGGCCGTGCATCCTTCGAACTGGTCCAGAAAGCCATCATGGCCGGCATACCGATACTCGGCGCCGTCTCCGCCCCCAGCTCGCTGGCCGTCGACCTCGCCACCGAATCCGGCCTGACCCTGGTCGGCTTCCTGCGCGGCGACACCATGAACATCTATACCCGCCCGGACCGGCTGACCATTACCGACGAAGTCGCCACCTATTGATCACGGCCGATGTCCGTTTTACGGTGACAACACCAGATCCATAGTTCGGCGATGAACGGAGACACCGATGCGGATCACGGTCGATGGCAAATCCGGCGGACTACGCGTGCGTATGCGGTTCGAACAGCAGCGCAACCGCTGGCTTTCCGTCCGAATCATATTGGGGGTATTGGCATTCCAGGGCGCGGCCGTCGGTCTGTGGGCGGTTTTCGCGCCGCATTCGTGGTACACCAGCTTTCCGGGCTTCGGCATGCAGTGGATCTCGGCCGACGGTCCGTACAACCACCATCTGGCCTCCGACGTCGGTTCGTTCTTCCTGGCGCTCACTGCGGTGACGCTGGCCGCACTCTTCCTCGGCGGCAGCGCGTTGGCGCAGGTCGCGGGCCTGGGCTGGCTCGTCTTCGGGGTACCGCACCTGATCTATCACGTCTCGCACAAGCCAGCCGAGATGGGCGCGGGCAGTTTCACCCTCAGCATCATCGGCGCGGTGCTGATCGCCGTCCTCGGTTTGGCGCTGATCCTGGTCACCCCGCGCGGACCGCAGTTGCGCGATCCCGACCCGATCACCTTCCGGCTCCCCCGCCGCCGCACATCCCGCTGACTCCCCGGAACAGTCAACGCCCCACAGCGCATGCCGTGGGGCGTTTGGTCTGTCGCATGTGGATGCGCGTCCGACGTTCAGGACGCATTCCATCCGCCGATCTCGGTCAAATGGTCGAGGGCCCGCACCACCGCCGGTGCGCACCGATGACCATCGCCCGGTCCGAGCCACGCCATCTCGGCGATCTCCGCGGCCGGAGCCGGTATGCCGTGACCGGGTGCGCGGAAGCAGTGCATCTCCACGAGCGTTCCGGGACGCCCGTGGGCGGGGGCCGTAATGGTCACCACGGGCGTGATCCGGTGCGCCTCCAACTCGACGCCTACTTCCTCGCGAACCTCACGAACGAGCGCTCCGGCCAGGGTTTCCCCGGGCTCGGGCTTGCCGCCCGGCAGATAGAAGGCGTCGCGTCCCTCGGTCCGGACCGCGAGCAAGCGGCCGTTCTCGACGCACAGCCACGCCACCGACGTGAGCGTTGGTTCCCCGATCATGGTGTGGAGCTGACCCTTTCGAGCGACAAGCAGTCGCTGGCGCTAGTTGTCAGTCCTTCAACGCTTCGAGCAACGCCGCACGCTGGCGTGCGCCGAGTCCGCCGATGCGGCGGTCCTCGGGGATCTCCGCTTGGTCCATCAGCTTGGCGGCCTTTACCGGTCCGACGCCGGGCAGTGCCTTGATCACGGCAGCGACCTTGGTCTTCTTGACCAAGTCATCGCTGTCGGCCTTCTTCAACAATTCGGCGACCGATACCTTTCCGGCCTTCACCTTGCCGATCAGTTCCGAGCGTGCCTTGCGGACCGCAGCCGCTTTGGCCAACGCCTCGGTGCGCTGTTCGGCGGTCATGGTAGGCAGTGGCATGTCTCCTCCGCTTTCACTCATCACTCGAACATCTGGTTGACCGGACCGAGTAAACAGCACTACAAGCACCACACTAGCTCGACACACCGGGGTCGGACGGCGGGAAATAGCGACAAGTTTTCTGGAACCAGCGCACACGCCCAGGTAAAACAGGCAGCCGCAGGCGGTAACACCCGAAGCCTCAATGCCGAAACCACTAGCAGACGCACTAGTGCGGGACAGAAGGTTCAACGGCGAACCAGGGAATCAACGGCGATTCCGGCACCGGGCGCGATCGGGGAACACAGCGATGTGGACGACGATCGTCACCGTATCCAGTAGAACTAGCGCGCCAACAAGAATGCCGAATGGGCATGATCGGCCCGTTCGGTGCGCAAGATGCTAGGACAAGTGCTGGCGCGGGGGGCAATCTGCGCCAGTACGTCATCCCCCTCCCGGCTATCGGGATTCCCCGCAACGCGGCCATGGGGCACTGCTAGGCTCCGAATTAGAACACGTTTCAATTCGTCGCCCCGGGCGACTGCTCGCCGGTCGCTCGAAACAAGAGGGGTTTTCATGGCACAGCAGATCCGCGATGTGGTCGAGCAGTACGTCAAACTGGTCGGCTCGGGTCCCACCGAAGAGATCGTCAACCTCTACGCGCCCGACGCGGTGGTGGAGGACCCCATGGGCACCGAGCCCAAGCGCGGCCATGAGGCCATTCGCGAGTTCTACGCCGTGATCGCCAACCTCGATCGGGAGACCGAGCTGCGACCGGAGACGATCCGCATCACGGGCAACCACGCCGCCTTCATGTTCACCCTGGTCACCAAGTTCGGCGAGCAGCGCTTCACGCTCTCGCCGATCGATGTGATGGAGTTCGACGACGAGGGCCGGATCGTCAGCATGCGCGCCTACTGGGGCCAGGACGATATGCGTAGCGAAGCAGTCTGAATCAGGGCGAACAGTCCGCGGGTGCGGCTGGCTGTCCGAACGTCTGACCACCCAGCGATACCTGGTGGGCGACACCATTACCGAGGCCGACGTGCGGCTGT
>NZ_JBSGEQ010000037.1:0-78575 GCF_053602975.1 Nocardia sp. NPDC004278 | reverse complement strand
GAGCGCATCCGAGACTTCGACGACCCGGGCCAGTTTCTCGAGGAGCTCGGCGAGGACATGGGCGTGGCCGAGGCAACGGGCGGAGCATTCCCCAGTTACCGGCCTGGTACCCACGTCTACCTCATCGACATCGATCGGACACTGCGGATCACCGTTACCCCCGACTACGCGTTCACCCTTCTGCATCTGGGCAATCATGATCTCGACCTCCTCGACTCCGGACCCACCACCCTCCAAGCCGCCGGCATCCTGCCCTACCTGCGCGACTACATCGACAACCAAGACCGCGCTATCACTACGACGAGCGTCCACTACCCCCCACCGGACACGTCCGCGCCCACCGTCCACACCACCGTGGCCGGCCTCGCCGACCGGCTGAACCGCAACGTCTTGTTCACCGATACTCGAATCCAGTGGCCTGGCAACACGATTGCCGTTGTCCTTGGCGACGGCAACATCGAAAGTCACACCCCTGCCGGGTTGGAAACCCTGACCGCGGCCGAATTCCTTACCCGCCTCGACGCCGAGAGCCCCTCGGACGTCACCATCCACGGGCCCGACGACCCCACCGATTGGGGTGACGAGCAGCACTCGCTCGACGCGATCCTCACCAATCTCGCTGCGGCGCGCGGACTGGACCTCGAGCAACTGCGTGGCGATCTCGCCGGCCACCTCGAGACCTATTTCGACCGTTACATCCAGGACATCACCACCCATGAAATCGATATTGCGCAGGCCCGCGAGAACGCGTGGCGGCGTGGATTCGACAAGGGGCCCTTCGTCGACGACGACACTGCACGCGGTGTCGAGGACGCCCGCCGGATCGAATTCGACAACACGATCATCACCGCCCGCATGGGCGCGCTCAACACCGAGATCGCCGCACTACGCAGCGGCCTCGCCACCGACAACCGCTCCATCGCGTATTCCGGCCTCCACTTCATCCTCCCGATCGTCACCGCCCAGCCCGGAACCTTGGCCAACTCCGTCTTCATCCAACGCGGTATCACCCGGCACGCCCTCATCAACGACCCCACCCCCGGTGCCCTCGTCTATTACTTCCTGCAACACCCCGACAAACACGCGTACCGACACGGGACCACGCCCACCCGCCACATCCACGCCGCAACAATCCCCGGTGTCACCGGTCAGGGCTCGCAGTTCGACGCTCCGGTACCCGGCGCCCCCCCGATAGGGGCTGGTAACTATTGCGCGGCGGTCGGTTTGCGTTACGCCAAGGCCAAGAACCCCAACACCCCTATTACGCCACCGGCCGGGGATACTTACGCTCTCAGTGGTATGAGTGCCGGGGAGTTCAACGGCTACGCTCACGCTGAACTGCAGGTCTTCGATAGCCACGATCTCATCGGGGAACATCTCCTCGGGCTCGGTGACGGGGCTATGGCGTTGGTCGTGGACGGCTATCACGGACCGGGTGACGAATACGGGGTGGGCGCACACCACACGGTGTTCTACAACGAATCCGGAACCGTCATGGTTCACGACCCTTCGTCTCCGGGCCGTGATTATCCTCTGCGCGAGCATCCCATCGCTGATATTCGTGTCATCACTGCTATTCTTTTTGCCCCTGACGGCGTCTGGCAGACGATTCCGGGCGGCGTGGACGGCGTCACCGTTCTGGGTGCCGTATTGATCGGCGCACCGCATTCACCGGCCGATGCCCCCGTGCGGGATCTGACCCCCAAGCAAGGGGAGGCGCTCGAGCAGTTCGCCATCGACGAGGACTACACAGCAGCCGCAAGACGACTCGGCGTCACTTCCTCGAGCACGGTGCACCGGCACGTGGACGCCGCGGTACGCAGGCTCGGGGCGGCGGATGTGGGGCAGGCTGTGGATTGGCAGCTCGAGGCCGTCGGCCGGGGGGTCGGTGTCGAGCAGGTCGCGCGAGAAGCACGGCAACACCCGCAGACCGCGCAGGAACCGGGCGCGGCGGAAGTCCCGAGCGCCCCCGTGCAGGATCTGACCCCCAAGCAAGGGGAGGCGCTCGAGCAGTTCGCCATCGACGAGGACTACGCAGAAACCGCAAAACGGCTCGGCCTCACTTCCACGAGCACGGCGCACCAGCACGTGGCCGGCGCGGTACGCAGGCTCGGGGCGGCGGATGTGTGGCAGGCTGTGGAATGGCAGTGTGAGGCCGTCGGCCGGGGGGTCGGTGTCGAGCAGATCGCGCGAGAAGCGCGGCAACGCCCGCAGACCGCGCAGAGATCGGTCCGGGCACCGCGGGCACCGACAGACCATCAAAGGAAGGTGCTCGCGCAGTACGCTCTCGACGGGGGCTACAACACAGCCGGAAGAAGTCTGGGCATGGACCCAACCTCGGTGAGGTCCGGCGTGGACGGCGCGGTACGCAGGCTCGGGGCGGCGCACGTGGGGCAGGCTGTGCGATGGCAGGGCGAGGCCGTCCGCCGGGGGGTTGGTGTCGAGCAGGTCGCGCGAGAAGCGCGGCAACGCCCGCAGACCGTGGGGGAACCGGGTGCCGAGGGCGGTTACACCGCTGGCCCCAGCACACTGACGGATGCCGGAAATCAACTGGGGGACGGTACGGCGCTGTGGGACCACCCGATGTGGGACGATCTGGACGACCCGATGTCGTGGGAGGACTCGGCGGGTGCCGGGGAGTCCGGGATCTACGACACCGGTGTCACCGGTCAGGGCTCGCAGTTCGACGCTCCGGTACCCGGCGCACACCCACCCGAAATGCTGGTAGACCGCGGAGTCGATGCCGAGCAGGTCGCGCGAGAAGCACGGCAACACCCGCAGACCGCGCAGGAACCGGGCGCGGGAGTCCCGAGCGCCCCCGTGCGGGATCTGACACCCAAGCAAGGGGAGGCGCTCGAGCAGTTCGCCATCTACGAGGACTACACAGCAGCCGCAAGACAGCTTGACGGCATTAACAAGGCCACGGTGCGCTGGCACGTGGCCGCCGCGGTAGGCAAGCTCGGGGCGGCGCACGTGGGGCAGGCTGTGGATTGGCAGCTCGAGGCCGTCGGCCGGGGGGTTGGTGTCGAGCAGGTCGCGCGAGAAGCGCGGCAACGCCCGCAGACCGTGCGGGAACCGGGCGCCGAGGGCGGCTATACCGCTGGCCCCAGCACACTGACGGATGCCGGAAATCAACTGGGGGACGGTACGGCGCTGTGGGACCACCCGATGTGGGACGATCTGGACGACCCGATGTCGTGGGAGGACTCGGCGGGTGCCGGGGAGTCCGGGATCTACGACACCGGTGTCACCGGTCAGGGCTCGCAGTTCGACGCTCCGGTACCCGGCGCCCCCCCGATCGCCGATGGCAGCTACACCGGCCTCACTATCGATCCCGCCGCACTGACACAACCGTGGTACGACCCATTCGTCCACCAGCCCTCCAGTGCGCACCCCAACGTCAGCGTGCCGTACGGCTACGCTGGACGGCCGGGCGTGTTCCGGAAGCATCGGACGGGGGACGGGTCGACCGCGGGTGACGGGCCGGGTTCGCATGCCGAAACACTGTCTGCGACCGACGGCAGCAGTCAGCATCGCCCGCCTGGCGCCGCCGGTCGTAGTGGTGCGGTCGGGTTCAGTGTGGGTGTGGGTGGGCGTGATCGGTGTGGTCCTCGTGTGGTGGGTCGTTTGGGCGAGGCAACTGGCAGGGAATTCGATATCGGTGTTCTGGTGAGTCCGGGTCTTGCGGGTACGACGCATCGGCAGTTGGAGGATGTTCTGGGTGGGCGGTTGTATACCGTCGGCGATCGCGGGGCTGTCCCCGGTGTGCTGGGTGGTCCTGAATCCCCGGCTGTTCGAATGGCTCATGACATTATTGCCGGTGTGCTCAGGGATCCTGAGTCTGCTGCTGTGCACGCTGTTATCGTCCATAACTATATTCGTGCGAATGAGCATGGGATTGGTGCGCATTGTCTTCTCGCCACCCGCCAGGTCAAGTCGGGTGTCGGGGGTTCGGCTGATCTGAGCGGATGGGATCCGGCGTTCGATGAGCCGGAACAGGATTATCCGCCGAGTGTGCTCGATGTGGTTTCTTCTGTCGAGGTCTTTTACATCGATTATTACGGCGATGTTGTCGCGCCTCCGGTGGAGAATCACACACCCACGCCTGATACGCAGTTGCGGCATCTCGTCGGCATCGATGGCGATCGCGGTTTCTCGTCGGATCCGCCGGAGTATGAGGTGTATCAGAGTCCGGCGGAGCGTGGTGTGCCGTGGGATGCGCCGCCGGCGCGTGATGATGATGTTCCTGCTGTGGATGCGGATCACGGCCAGGATGCCCCTCCTGCGTTCTATTACCAGGCGTTGCGTCGGTCGGGTTTGCTGGTCGATGAGAATCTTTTGGATCGCGGCTCGTACCGCGATGCGGGTGCTGGTGATGGTGCGGAGTTGGAGCGCCAAGCTGGTGAGCTGGAGCGTCAGAGGGGCTTGCTTGCGGTGTTGCGTGAGGCGTTGGTGTTGCGGGTTGTCGGCACACGCGGCGGTACCGGTCAGGAATTGGATCGTGTGCAGGCGGAGCTCGTTTCGGTGGGTTTGGACCGGTATGAGCGTGGCCTGCAGTGGTGGGGTGTTGAGTTGCGTAGCAACAAGATCCGGCCATCGTTGGTGGTTTCGGACCCCGGACCCGGCGATTTGCTCGGTCGGGGAATGTTCATGATTCCGCTGCAGCGGCCGCCGGGGTTTGAAGGGGTCGGGCCGGATCCACGTGTGGCGGCGGAATGGTGGCGGCAACACGGCCGCCGGTGGTGGAACACCCTGAATTTCGCGGCGTTGCCTGCACAGCAGCGGCGGCTGGTGACCGAGCTGTCTGGTCTGCGTAATGCGGAAGGTATTGACGCCGCTGTGCGGGATGAGTTGAACCGTGCTCATCTGCGGCTCGAGCTCGATGGCCTGTCGCATGCTGCGGTGGGTGAGACCGCGGAGGAGCAGCGCGAGCGGGAGGCTCTGCACGCGGAGTACACCCGTTTCGCGAATTTGGTGGCTGCTGCGGATTTGGAGGTGGGGATCACGACGGCGCGTGCGCGGCGGGAGCTGGCGCCGGTGCATGTGTTGTCGTTTGTTCAGGATGATCGTGGTCGTGGGGCGGTGGTTATCGGTATCGGGCCGGTGGATGCTGCTGCGTATGTGACGTGGCGGGTGGCGCCGGCGGGTGCGTCGCTGGTGGCGATGACCGGTGAGATGGTCGATGCCGCCCAGGTGTATGCGACGGGTCATGGGGCAGTGCGTGCCGTGGTGGTGTCGGCGGGCCACGACGAGTTGAACGACCATTCCGGTCCGTCGGGTAGCCGGCCGGATGCGCAGCCGGCTCCGCAGGCCCGCGGGTTCTCCAGGGCGCGGAATTGGCGCACGGTGTTTTCCGCGATTCGGAGTTCTGCGTCTGTGCGGTCGGGTCCGAGCCGACTCGCGTCGATGATCAGGGCGTATGTGACTGCCCGTCGCGCAAGTGACCGGTTGCTGGAGGTGGAGGTGTTTGCGTCCGAGACGCAGGCGAGGGCGATGATGCGGCATGTCGATGCGTCGGTAGTGAAGATTCGGATGCCAAGGGGCTCACTGCAGGCTCCCCGCTCCGATCATCCAGGCAATTGTGCGCCGGCGGCGTTGCGTTACGGGAAGCGTCACAATGGGCTGCTTCCCTATCGGGAGCCGGAAGGTTTCGCGCAAGAGAGACAGTTGTCGGGTTGGACTGCCACGCGTTTCCAGACCGAAACCAACGCGGCACTGCAGCATATCGATCTGCCGCTGCCGGATCATCGGCATGCTGTTGTTATCGATGCGGTGCGTGGTCTGGGGGAAAAGGCTGTGGCTTACATCGTCGATGTTCACCCCGATGTCGATGAGCGTGGTTTCGGTGCGCACACGCTCGTGGTGTACCACACGGGTGAGAAAGTCCGGGTGTACGATCCCGCGACCCGGGAAGACCGTAGTGCCGGCAAATTCACGTTCGCGCCCAGCATAGCGACCGCCGCTATGGTCTTCGCTCCTACAGGTGCACAGCATTTCATTCCGCCCCACACCCTTAACGGGGCACAGATCCTCGGCGAAAAACTCATCGGCGCACAATCGCCCCATGCTCCCGAAGCTCTCATACCCGACGCCCCCCGGACCCTCGCACCAACAGCGCCGCGACCCGGATTGCCGGCGATCGACCGCCCCGACACCACCATGGAGGATGGTCCCGCTGCTGGTCGCATTGTTGGTTACACGCAGGTGTTCGATGATCCTGCGACAGTGTTGGCGCACCCTACGCTTGTGCGTACGTTGGATCCGGACCGTCCTGGTGGTGGGTATGCGCCCGGCACTGTCATTCATATCCGTGGCCACTGGGAGGCGCTGGAGCTCACGGTCGTCGACCTCGGCGTGGACCGTCGTGGTCTGCATCAGCGGTATCGCGGGTTCGGTGGCCAGGATCTCGTTGTCGACAACGATTTCGTCTTCACCGGCGACGCAGCTCGTGAATTGATCCGCGATTACATCAACAGCCCTGATCGTGCCATCGTCAGAGCATTCGTCGAAACTCCTACGCCTGGTCCCACGGTCGATGACCTCGTGTATCAGGTCCGCCACAATCTGTTGCCCGCCCGCACCCGGATCGACATCCACGACCCGGCCACCACCGTCACCACTACTGCTACCGTCCTTGCCAATGGTGCTATCGAACTCAACTTCGGCACCCTCATCGGTTCGGAAACCCTGCGCCGCACCAAATTCCTCGAATTCCTCAACACTCACGCCATCCACATCGCCACCTCCGAGATCACCATTCACACACCCGTACCATCACGTTGGAGCAGACGGGACTACCTGCCGGTCGTAGCTCTTGCTCGCTCTATCGCGCGCGACTCCACGGAGCTTCACGACGATCTTGCCGAACACCTGCGCATCCGCGGCGCCGAATACCGCGACTACATCACCAACGACGGCATCGACGCCCTGCTGGCCAGTGAGAACGCGGATCACGGCGCTATTGTCCGCGCCTGTGACGCCGCACTCGAGGAGGAAATCGCCGCACTCGGTGCAGGCCGCCTTACCGGCAACCGCTCCACCCGATACCCCGGCCTGCCCTTCATACTCCACGTCGCCATCGTCCACACCGCAGTCAACGTCATCGTCTACCTACGTGGAACCACTCACACCCTCATCAACAACCCCGCCATCGGCGCCGCCATCCACTTCCTCGGGCGTCACTCGAGCTACAACACCTACCAGTACGGAACGAGGTCCGGTCGCTACCACTACACCACTGCAATTCCCGGCCCCGAACTCAGCCGCCAAAATAAAGCGATCCTCGAGGTCCGCGGCCCCGATTGCAAAACGGATAAAGACATCGCTGAACGCCTTGAAAAAGACTTTCCCGGCATCGACGCGCAACATGTAAAATACTCGATAAGCGGGGCCGATGGCATATACGAGAAGCTCAGCGTTTTAGATCCCGACGATGCCAAGGAAGAGGCCATCTGGTGGGGTCTACTCGACGAGCCGACTCCCACAGCCACGGCGTCCCCGAGTTCGCTGTCTGCCGAGGCCGGCAGCGTCGGCGCTTCGCCCCCGATGTCAGGGCCGTCTCCGTTCGGCGAGCTGCCGGCGGATAGTCCGTACTCGAATGAAGTGCTCGATGAGCAGGTGCATCGCGATTCGCAGGAGCCAAACGTGCATGACTATGTGGCGCAGGCGTCGTCATCGCGGGATGGCGGCGCTGCGTGGCCCTTGGCTCCGCCTGATCGCGACATCGCGAACGCCACGGTGGACGATGGTATCCGGGTTCTGCGTGCCGATGAGTTGCTGACGGAGCTGGATCGAGATATTGGTGCCGCTGAAACCGGTGGTGGTCTGGTGGCTTTCCCGCCTGGCACCTACATTTACCTCAGTGATACCGGCGAGTATCTCGGTGATACCGGTGGGCGGCTCCGGGTTGTGGTGGTGGGGCCGAATGAGTTCGCGATTCAGATTCGCAGGAACGACGACCCCGACAGTCCGCTGGATGGGCTCACTCTCGATCGTACGAGGATTGTCGGTTACCTCGGCGACAGCATCAACGACACTGTTACCACGATCAGTATCCATCGCCCGCTGCCCGACACGTCCGGGCCTGTCGCCCTTGTCGCTGTCGGTGAACTTTCCGACCGGATCCACCGTCGTGTTCTGCCCGGTGGTACTCAGATCATGCTTCCGGACAACGTCACCACCGCTACGGTCTTGGCCAACGGTAAATTCGAAATCCACGTGTCCGCCGGATCGGGAGTCCTCAATACCACCGAGATCGTCAGCATCGGCAATCTCCTCGACCGCCTTGATGCCTTCGACGCCTCCGACATTGCCGTCGACGTGCCGACCGCCGTCGGCTGGAGCGACGACCGCCACGATCCGATCGCCGCCCTCGCTCATGCGCTGGGGTTCGACGACGAGCAGCAGTTACGCCGTAACCTCGCCGACCATCTCCGGCGCAACTCCGGTAAGTATCTTTCCCGTATCACCACCCGTGCCCTGGCTACCGAACAAGCCCACGAAACCGCGCGCCGCCGTCAATTCCTCGACGATGCCACCCATCACACCGACACCGCCGCAGCCGGTGCCGAACGTGCCCGCGCCGACACATTCTCCGAGCGCATGACCCTCGAACGTGCCCGCGCGTTCGACAACGAAATCGCGGCAGTTCTCGAAGGCAGTACCACCGACAACCTCTCCACCGAATACCCCGGCCTTCCCCTCGTATTCGACGTTGCCACCGACTACGCCGAATCCATCGGCAACACCAACACCAACCTCGTCGTCATCCAGCCCGGCACTTTCCGGCACACCCTCGTCAACAACACCACCCCCGGCCGAAAGATCCACTACCTCCAGCAACACCCCGACAGCCACACTTATCAACACGGACAAACAGTCGACGGCCGCCGCTATGCCGCAACGATCCCCGGCCCCGCAATCTCACCCCAGCAGAAGGCTGCTCTCGAGCAGCACGCCGCCGGCAACGAAACAAACGAGGACGCTATCAGTGGTGTATACCGGGAACTCGAGGTTTCCGACATCGAGTCCGCCCTGCTCGAAGCCCGCCGGTGGCATCTGATCGACGAAGACGCCGTGACCCGAGCCCGCCGACAGCGCCAACAAGCCGAGGCCGCCGTCGCCGAATTCCCCGCATCCGGCGCTCATATTCACCCGACCTCACAAACCCAACCTCGAGCTCGAATCCCGCTGGCGCCCATGCAGAAAGCAGTCCTGCATCACGTCATCAGAGGTGACAAAAACCAGCAGATCGTCACACAACTCGGCATCACCTACCAAGCACTCGAAACGATTCTGATCACAGCGGCTCACGACCTCGGCTTCGAACTCACCCGCGCCCTGCGGTCCAACCCCTTCGCCCGCAGCGCGGAGATCGCGAACCAGGCCAGCCGAACGGGTCAACTCGACCGGAGCGCCATCGATACGCTCCCGGCCCCGCCACTCCTCCCCGAACGCCCCGACATCGAGGCCGGGACCCTGGAGTACCAGATACTCCAGTACGCCGCCGCCGGCTTTACCAACCTCCAGGCAATCGCCGCCGGTTACACACTGAAAAACACGCGAGCTGTTATCGGCCTCAATTCGTTTTCCGATGCCCTGGACATCATACGTCAAGAATTCCAAATTGCTGGGAAGCTGAATGATATTCGTGCAGGAATCGTGGCCATCGCCTGCGACTGGAACCTCCTGGACGACAGCATCATCACACCGCTTGTAGATGAAGCGCCTGAGCCGAAGCTGTCCTTGGAAAACAAAATTCTGCAGTGCATTGCCCAGGGGATAATAAAAACCGCGGATATTCACGAGCGAATTAAAATCACCGAACCTGCTGTTGATCAGCGGACGATAGGGCCCGTGAAGTCGAAGCTGCTGCAGCGCATCATGAAGGCGAGCGTGGGCCGCACGGCTCTTATCGGTGGGAAGATGGCGAACTCGGCTGAGGTGAAAATGATAATGGCCGAAGCTGATAAAATCGTAAGGTGGGGTGGTCTCAGTAAGGCGGACTTCTTTGCACTTGTCACACCGCAGCGTACTCCGGCAGCGGCCGATGGCAGCGGCGTACACCAACGCCCCACCGGCTCGGCATCCGCTGGTTCATACCGCGGCGGTGTCGCCGGTAATGAGTGTATTCCTGCAACTCTTGCTGCGATCAAGCACGGTAATGCGATCATGCCTGGCAACGGTAGTCGTTTTATCACGGTCCCTTCGCCGTCTGGGCTCGAGGGGGTATCGCTTTTGGGAGTCGAGTTCTGTGCGGGTGCGCCGTTTCATGATTACGGTACCGACGAGGGCGTCGCCTACCGCATCATCGCTGCCCAGATTCGTGGCGCCGGGCCCGGTGCTAGAGCTCTTATCGGTCATTCCTATACCAGTGCCGATCTCAACAGGGGAATCAGTATCGGTGGGCATGGCCTCTATTCTGTTGTGAATGATGACCTCACCATTACAGTGGAAGACGTCGTCATGGGGAAGAGGTATCCCTTCCCGCCTGTTTCTCGGCGTGAGCTGGCCACTGTCCGTGCTGTCTGTTATGCCCCCGACGGTGAAATCATCGCGCCCCCTGGCCACACGGTCCGGGTGTTCGACGGCCCGGGGAAGCTTCTCGGCGACCTAGCCGTCGAGGTGGCTATTGCCGAGGAGACGGGCCGCGGACTTCCCTCCTACCTGCAGGGCACGCGTATCTTTGTCGGCGATGTTCGCGGTGTGCTCGAGCTCGCTGTCGAAGGCCCCAACGAGTTCGCTCTCCGTTATCGCAGTTACCTCGACCTCGACACCCCGCACGACCGGCAGCCTGTCCATGGCTCCGCCATCCCCGCGTTCCTTCGTAAATACATCCGTAACGGGGGGCGCACTTTCACCACGACGACCGTCCACATCCCAGCCCATGTCACACCGGTCACTCCCGACACCGGGCAACGGTGGGGCCTCGGCCCCGATGCCCCCGTGCAAAACCCTCAGACCGTACAGAGACCGATTCCGCTACAGCTATCAGACACTCAGAGGGGTGCGCTCGCGCAGTACGCCATCGACTTGGACTACCAAGTCGCCGCGACAACACTGGGCAAAGGAAAATCCACGGTGTTTCAGACCGTGGCCCTTGCGGTACGCAGCCTCGGGGCGGTGGATGTGAGGCAGGCTGTGGATTGGCAGCGCGAGGCCGTCGACAACGGGGTTGATGTCGAGCAGATCGCGCGAGAGAAACTACACAATATTCAGACCGTGCAGGGCCCTCAGACCGTGCAGGGATCGATTCCGCCACTGGTGACACCCACTCAGAGGAGCGCGCTCGCGGAGTACGCCAAAGACCGGAACAAATTTGCAGCCGGGAGAAGACTGGGCAAACGCCCGACCACGGTGTTTCAGGCCGTGGCCATTGCGGCATCCGGCCTCGGGGCGGTGGATTTGGCGCAGGCTGTGGATTGGCAGCGTGAGGCCGTCGACCGCGGGGTTGATGTCGAGCAGATCGCGCGAGAGAAACGGCAAATCCCTCAGACAACGCAGGCACTGGGCGCGGCAGTACTACCCGGCGTCCCCCCAGCCATCGACGGCAGCTATACCACCGGCTCCACGACTGATCCCACCATACCGACAGATATCGCAAATCAACCGTGGGACGACTCGATGTGGGACGACCCGATGCAGTTGGACGACCCGGCGAGTAACTCGATCTTCGACGCTGCCGACTCCTATTCGGCTGGGCCCTCGGATGTCCTGCCGGTCCGGGGGTTCGGTATCCGGCGCGGCGGCTCCCAGGACGCGGTCAGTGCGCCGGATGGCCATCCTCACACCATCGTCGAAGCGCTGTCGGCGACCGATGGCAGCAGTCAGCATCGCCCACTTGGCGCTGGTGACAGCCACACCACAACGATTCCCGGCACCTCCCTCACATTCGAACAGAAGACCGTCCTCCATCACGTCATCGCAGGCAACAATAACCAGCAGATTGTCGAATACCTCGGACGTTCCGGCCCCGAGGGATCCACGGACGAGAACTCTGATCGCTTCACCTACCGGAAACTCGAATTGCTCCTCCTCACAGCAGCTTACGATCTCAATTTCGCCCCCACCGGACAGTCGATTTCTCAATTTAATCCCTTCATTCATCGCACCGACATTGCCAACGCGGCTCTCCGGCAAAACCAGCTCGACCGCGACGCCATCAGTGAACTCCCCCGCCTCGCGCCGACGACCGTTCACCCGATGAACATGACGGAACCCCTGGAAAATGAGATGATCCAGTACCGGGCCGCGGGATTTGTCGGCAGAGACATCAGCGGCCATCGCGCAACGCCGGGCAAGAATATTAGCATCACTCGAGTTAACAAAATTCTCAGTGATGTCCACTGGAAATTCGGGCTCGCTGACCTGCGAGTCAGTTCAGTGGAGAAGGCCGCGGCGTTCTCGGCTATCGCTGCGGACCGAGGTCTGCTCCACCCGAACATCGTCACGGAACTCGCACAAGCCGCGCCGGAGTCGTCGTGGACTCTGGAAAACAAGATTCTCCAGCGCCTTGTCGCAGGAATTACCGAAACCGAGGATCTCCATCGGGACCTTCTGGCCGAGGGATCTATTGCTGGTGAAGTCGAACCTGAAGCGGCCCGGGGCCTCATAAGGGACGGCAAGTCGCGACTGTTCAGACGTATCGCAGACCGCAGTGCGGATCGCGAGGCCCTTTCCGCCGGGTATGGGAAATCCAGGGGTGCGCAGGGGGTGGCCGAGCGAGCTGCGCACGCTGCGAAGATGGTGACCCGCGCCCACGAACTGGTCAGGCAGGGTGAGTTCGACAAGGCATTCTTCGCCGCGCTCGGTCCGGTTCGGGGTGTCGGGGGTGTTCGGAATGAGTGTGCGGTGCGCGCTGTGAGGAGGTTGGCTGGTCGTGTCGGGAATTCTTCTGTTGGTGTGCTGGAGGGTGTGGTGGGTGTGGGTGGGGTGTCGGAGGAGGCTTTGATTGGTGTGATTCCGGGGGAGTTCCACCGGTTCCTGGATGGTGATGTTGTTGCGGCGGAGCTTCGTGTGCTGGGGCCGGATTCGACGGCGTATTTGGTGAATGATTTCGCTGTTAATAGTTTGGGTGTGGGTGCGCATGCGCGGTTGATGACGAACGATACGGACGAGAATGGTGAGGAGGGTATTTGGGTCGTTGAGGATGTGGTGGGGGCCGATGGTGAGTGGATGTTGTCGCGGTACAGGTTCGAGCCTGGGACTTTGCCGGAGTTGGCGGATGTCGCCGGTGTTCTGTTCGCGTCGTCGTCGGCAGGGGGTCGGGCGGTCGCGCCACAGTTGGGGTTGGATGAGCCGTTGGCGGGTCGTTTGGTGCGTAGTGGTGGGACTGTCGGGTTGACGTCGCCCGGGCCCACAACACCTTTCGAGCCCGAGGGTGAGGACACCTACTTCGGTGAGCACCTGCGGGAAGCCCTCGGAGCCGACTGGTCCGGCCCCACCACCGAACACCCGCGGCGCACTCGGTTCTGGTTCGATCGCGCAGGGCTCCCCGGCATCGTGGTCACACCGCCGGAGCCGAATTATATTGTCCGGGAACTCGGTTCGAGGCATGACGGCCTCCAACCGATGGTCGAGCCCATGTCGATTCCGGAAGAGACGGCGCAGCGGCTGGTGGAGCAGGTCTACCGATATGTCATGGACAAAGCGGGCCCCGCAACGGAAACGACGAGCTGGCCGGGCCGGTCCTACGCGTATGTGGCGGGCTCCGATAGCCCGGAGGCGAAACTCCGAGCCGAGATCGAGAAGGTGCTGACCTCGCGCTTCGTGAGAGCCGAGTATTCGCGTCTTTTCACTGCGTCGGGGCTGCCGCTGAGCTTTACTTACAATGGCCACGCCTACCCGATCTCGCTACGCCTGAGTCTGCACGATGCTCGGCCGGTGGAGCAACCCGTGCCCGTGGGCGACGACGGCGAACCGCAAAGCGGCCCGCCCGCAGCCTATTTCCGCTATTCGCGCGGCTTGGCCCAGATCAGCAATCATGCCAGCGAGCACAACCTGCGGTCCATCGCGGGGTCCTACGGAATTAAAAAGCCGAAGAACGTAAGTGGACTGCGTAGCTGGGATTTCACACCGCAGGGTTCGACCATATACGGCCAATCGTCCACGCATGTCGCAGCATTTATCGCGCTCGAGGCATCTTATAAAAAGTCGAGCAAGGGTCCGTCGGTGCTGTTCCATTACGGAATGCGGTGGGAGATCAGTGACAACGAGAGCCCGGATGGCCTACCGTCGGTGCATCCGGCGGACAAGGTCTGGCATGCGTTCGAGGGGGATGCGTCCGAACGGCTTCCGGTTATGATCCCGAAATTCCTGGCCGACAGCACCGAAACGCCGCGGGTAAACCCGAAGAATCGCGCCACCATCCCTCCATCGTTCCATCCCGATAAGGACGACACGGTTCCCTCCTTGCAGGAGCACCCCCAATTCGCGCCGCTGAGCATTCCGAACCACGACCAAATTCTCCTCCATGCCGTAGCCGGCTACCGGGCCCTTCTCGCCGGCATATCGGAACGTTCCGCCCGCGACTTTGTGAATTTCTTCAAGGAAGAAAATATTATCGGCAACATACCGCTGATGCGGCGCGGCGGTGCGTGGATTTCCCCGTCCTGGAAAACCGAGTCGAAAGAATCGCTGGGCTTCTTCCTGATCCAGGCCGACTTCGAGGGCGGTGAGGAGCTCACCGGCCCCATACACGAAAAATTCGGCCTGGAAACCTATACGAAGCGGGAATTGGGGGTGCAAGGGAGGTCCAGGATCACCGATGAACTCGGTTTTCACCCTGCGGTCAGCGCCACCTTCGGCGCCGGCGATGCCTTCGAAGACACCGGGTATCCGCGCCAAGGTGGCCAGATCACCGGCCGTGGCGGAGCATCTCATCGGACCACGCAGTCCCTGAGCGACGTCAGAAAATCCCACACGGGCCGCTCGCTGCGTCTACATGACGACCTGCTGCACACCACACCCCGCATGAAACTCCGTATCACCCTGATCCGCGACGGCGAAAGATTCGGGCCGGAAGAGGGGACACCGCTGGCCAACGAAAACAATTCCTATCCGGTCAATATGCTGGTGCCGTCGAAGGCGGCCCTCGGCTACAAACCGAAACCGGACCAGGTTCGGTACCTGCCCACGAACGTCCTGCATCTGCGGCAACTCGGCCTCGACACCACCCCGACCGGAGTCATCGGCACCGACCCGCTCTTCGATGTGGCCGAGAAGTTCCTGTCTGACAACGGTTTCTTCTCGAGCAAGCACGATGACCCGGGCGTGCTGGACATGATCGACCGTAAGCAGGAACTCGCGGATGCGCGCGACAACAATATCGGCGCATTCGAGCGGATGCGTTCACAGTTCGACCTGAGTTCGGCGCTACAGGAGATGATCGATGGCGAAGTAGACGAGACGACGGGGAAGATCGAAGGAGGTTCCATCACCGAGTTCCAAAAGCCCAACCGGTTCGGTACCGAGAAGATTTCGGTCCAGCTCGTCGCGATACGGCACTGCGATTCGGAGGACGCTCCGCACGAGCGAGTTACGCACGATTGGACGTATCCCAAGGGGCAGACCCAGAATGTGGCGGGCATCGTCCTGTCCGGTGGTACGCAGTCCGGCAGGACTTCGGTGTGGGTCAATCCGAGTGGCGGTGGCAATGCCGCGTTCAACAACCCGTTCGACGTGCCGGGCAGTGAACTGATCGCGGGTGTTACCCCGAGCTACGTTCATTCGTACCATCGAGCGTCGGATAAATCATTCGGTTTCGAGACCGGCGGGACCAATATGATCATCAGCTCCGCCGACGAAGGGACGCAGACCTTCTCGGTTCCCGTCAAATATTGGATGAAGATCACCTACGATCACGGCGACGATTCGGAGCTGGAGAGCACCGCCGGCTACGTTCGGCTGAATCTCCCCACCTATCGCACGCTGGCCGAGAAGCCAGCCGACTCGTCCGCGCCGCCGCCGGCCACCATTCGCGAAGTCACGCCCGAGGACATCAAACAGCTCACCGACCCGGATTGGGTAATTCCCGAGCAGGCCATCGTCGTCGACGGCGGAACCAGCACGAGAGTACGCCGGGCGGCCCTCGCACTCATCGACGGAACCGCGTCCGACCTCACAAATCCCCATACCGGCACCGAGGGGTCTCGCCCGGACGTCGAGGGTGCCCGGGAAGAGGCCGGGCATCCCCGCCAGGAGACCGAGGATTCTCGCCCGGAGGCTGACGGTACGATTCCCGGCGCGTTCCCCGACGAGGAACCCGTGCTGCCGCGCTGGAACACACCCCCGGCAGTGCCGCCGCAGCAGACCGAGCCACAGCCGTCGGATACGCCGATGCCGGATCCGCCCACCCTCGTCGTGACGGATCCATCCGGTGTGCTGCACAGCGCACACATCGATACCGAATTCGACTTCACACCTGCTCCGCGGACGATTCCCGGCGAATTCCCCACCGACCCTGAGGAGCAGGAACAGGAACAGGAACAGGAGCCGGAGGCGGCGGCCCGGCCGGTCGGCCCGCGCCGAACCGATACGGGGGCCTCCGACGCCCCCACCATCGTCGTGACGGATCCATCCGCTGTGCTGCACGATGCGCCCGCTGACCCCGCACCAGGCCCGGAACCCGAGATCGGCTGGGTCGAGTGGGGGCTGGACAAGCTCACCGCCGGCGGCAAATGGTTGTGGGAACATTCCTTCGGGGAGCCCGTGACGAACCCGGAGTCGCTGTCCTATCAAGTCATTCACACGGCCTTGTCGTCGCACGCCATGCTGGCTTCGCTGGTGCAGACTTCCCGGCAATCCGACAACATCCAGAGTATCGGCACTGCCGGCGTCATCGCCGGCACCGATTACAACGTCCGTCTCGATTCCTATCTCCGGAATTTGAAGGTGCTGCCGGTAACAGTGAATATCAACTCCGAGAACTGGAACCCCTCCAGCAACAATGCGGCCCAGAGCGATGCCACCGCGCACAGCGATCTGCTCGGCATCAGCCTGACCCACCGCCTGGGCAACAAGGCCGACTTAAGCTACATCCCCGGCGAGACCTTCCAGCACACCTATTCCACGTCACAACACTCCAGTTCCGCCGAGACGATCGGCAGCAATCGGGTCACCACGAACTCGGGAACCCCGGCCTATGAATTCACCGCGGACGTGGTTCGTGTCGTCACCGTCGAGAGCGGCACCCAGCACTTCGTCATCAGTGTGGCGAAGGACCTCACCAAGAGTGCGGCGAGGGAATTTACCGCGCTGGTGGAGCGCCTCGGCGGCAAGGTCCTGGGTCGACCACGCGAGGCGCCTGTTGGATTTGGCGAGATGCCGGGTGAACTCGGTGAGGTGCGGGGTGAATCCGGCAGTGGCAACAACCTCGTCGTCATCAGTATGGCCAAGGAACTCACCAAGAGTGCGGCGCGGGAATTTACCGCGCTGGTGGAGCGCCTGGGCGGCAAGGTGCTGGGTGAACCCGGCAAGGTGGCGGGAGAACCCCACAGTGGTAACAGCCTCGCCGTCGAGGAATCCGGCGTGGTGCGATTCCTGTTGTACGACAAGGACTTACACCTGCATCCCGAACTGGCCCGACTCGTCAAGGCCGCCGGGCACAAAATCCCCAAGCGGAAGAAAGCCGACCTGTTCCCGCCCAGCGCTTACGTTCAGAGCGGCGGCGCTATTTCCCTCGGCACCGTGCTCGCCGCCAACCTCGAGGGCGGCCGCAACGCTTTCCGGAAGCAGGCCATGGACCTCGTGGAGTCGGTGACGCCCGGTTTCGCGAGTCCCGGGGCGCCCGAACTTTTCCGTGGGGTGCTGGAGCAGATCGAGAAACACACGTCCACTTTTGGTGTGCGTACCCTGCCGAACGCCGGGCCCGGCGGCAGCGAAATCTATTACGACGACTGGTCGCCCTTGCTCGGTCCACGCCGAGTCACAGTGAAATTCAGCGCGATTCCCCATCCCAAGGCGAATCTCGGCAAGATTCGTGGCTGGCGAGCCCCCGAGGGCGTCGCGATCGAGAACACCTTTCTGCACACCTCGGCCGACGGCAATGCGCACGGTGGCCGCGTCACCGCGGTGAGCACGAGTCGTGGCGGAGACGACCAGTGGAGCTTCAACCCCAGCTTTCAGGAAAACGGTGTACGTCCCACTATCAGCCTCGCCAGGCGGGGTGCCGGCACCGCCACCGAAACTCACGACTCCCAGCGCGATGACGACACCTGGATGCGCGGCGAGGACACCGCCTTCTTCGGCATTCCGTACCTGTACAGGGTCGAGGTCAGCTGGCGGCGCTTGAACATGTCGCAGGCGACGTACCCGTTGAACCTCGCCCGATACACGGGTGGGGTCCTGGTGGGATCCGTGGTGGGAGCCCTGCTGGGAAAGGATATTTCAGGGTTGTGGCGGCAGTCCTACACCGAATCGCGGACCGTGAACTCCACGAACTTCATCCAGTTCCACGCCGCCGACACGAGAACCGCCACCGACAACGCCGCCGCCACCCGCGTCGCGCCCGACATCTACAGGTCCGATCCGTCGATCCGGCGCCCGGCCCCGCCCGCGGGCAGCGTGGGCATCGAGATGGAGGTACCGCGCGAGGTTCGCAATCTGCTGATGAAGCCCTGGGTGCCGACGAGGCCCATCCAGGTCTACTGGTTCGATGGTTTCGAGCGCCTCGGCCGCGCGCTGCGTGCGGTCGCTCCGGGCATCGAGGCGAGCAGCCGGAACCATTCCTTCGAGACCATGATTCTCGCCCTGAACACGCTGGCCCAGCGAAAGCGATCGAAGGTTCTCGGTCCGGCATCCATATCGGCCTTCCTCAACAGCGTCGACGCGTCGACCGGTAATCTGCCGACGCCCGTGCCGCACGCCGGCGGCCGGAAGGTCACCGGCGTCACCGCCGAGGTGACCTTCTACTCGCTCGTGATCGAAAACACGACCGGCAAACTCGCAAATGATGGCTTGCTGGTTACGGCCGACAATTTCAAGATCGAAGCTGACCGCACCGTCACCTTCATGCCCACCCTCGGCGTGAGCATCCCGACCGTCTCGGACGCCAGTAACCGTGGCGCACCGTCCGGCTGGCCCCTGGGTGGCGGTGCCGGGGGCTACGGGTCGGGCCGGAGTACGGGCAGCCAGCGCCGTAACCTCATGCGCTACGGCCCGGGTGGGGACAACCATCGCGTCTGGACCATCATGCTGATCAAGCTCATCGGCCCTAAGGGCACACTCTGGGTGCTCGGCAACGCCCTCGCGCGCACCACCGATTCGCTGGTGAAACCCATTGTCGTCAGCAGGGATTCAACAGCTACCGACAAGACCGCGCCCGAACCGCAGCCGGGCACCGAAAAGCCTCGGCGGAAGCGACGTACCAAGAAGTCTCAGCCGAAGCAGGGCACGGAGGAAGCTCAGCAGGAGCGGGGTACGGAAGGGTCCCGGCCGAAAGAGAGCGGCGAGGAGTCCCGGCCGGAGAAGAGCGCCGAGGAATCCCAGCGCAAGGAGAGCACTGAGAAGGCTCAGCCGAAGAAGAGCACCGGGGAGTCCGAGCCCAAGGAGAGCTCGGAGGAGTCCGAGCCCAAGGAGAGCACCGGGGAGTCCCAGCCGAAGAAGAGCGGTAAGGAGCCCCAGCCCGAGGACAGCGTGGCGGAGCCTCAGCCGAAGGCGAGTACAGAGAAGGCTCAGCAGGAACCGGGCACCGAGGAATCGCAGTCGACGCAGGGTACCGACGGGACTCAGCTGGAGCGGGACGCCGATGCCGACACTGATCATGATGTCGCACTGGACAATTCGGTCGAGCGGACACAGCAGGCCGTGCAGGATGAGACGTCTGCCGGCGACCAGCGCACCCCGGGAGAAGCGCTCCCCGAGCCCGAGCGACAGGTCTCGCCGACACTTGAGCCGATCACCGAATTCGATGCGGCACTTGACTATTGGATGATTCGAGCCGACGAACTCAGGATCGGGCCGGGATACAACACGGAGTCCGACGGGCGGACCATCAAGGACTACTCCGAATATGGGGCGCCGTTCGTCGAGACCCCGTTCGAGACCGGTCACCCGGGCATCGACGACAGGACGTGGTTCTCCGCGCCTCTCGACTCCGACTGCATGTTCCATATACTGCACGCCATCTTGTTCCCCGGTCGGCATTATGCGGGCGCGGAGCTGGCCCGCCGGATTCAGGGACTGCGGATCGGGATCGCCGAAAGAATGCATGAAAATTTCGACAGTATATCGAGATTCGATATAACAGAAGAAAATATCAACGCTCTCCGGAGCCTGCAAGTATACGGACGTAATCCGGCGGAGGATTTTGTCATGTATGTTGCGGCAGAACTATTCGATCGTCCGCTGACGGTATATTTCATAACATCTCGGAAAATAGACACATCCGAATTCAAGGCGGTTACCCGCCGTCATCCGCCGAGGGCAATCCTCGTTTCTGGCGAGCACTACTACCTCGCGGCCGAGGTCGAGACGGCTGAGGCACCGCCCACACACGAGCCGCGGCGCGAACAGGCCTCCACCGCGGACCAGCGTGACCCCCCAGCGCTGCTCGAGGATGATTCTTCGGAGGATCCGAGCGAACCCAGGCCGTTGCTGCAAGGCGGATCTTCCGACGACGGCCTGAGTGAACCCCGCCCGTTGCTGCGGGACGACTCGTCCGACGAGGATCTCGGCGATACCGGTCCAGTGGCGCGGGGCGATTCCTCCGACGGCGGCCGGGCAGAGCAGGAAATGCTCGATGCCCTGGCGCGGGAGCAAGGCGCCACCCCACCTGAACTGGAACCGTCCGCGCCACCGCAGACGCCGATCGCCGGCTCGGACGACGAACTCGCGCAACACCATTCGCTGCCGGAGCCTGCGCAAACGGCGGCCTCGGACGCGCGGCCCGCGGTGCCGCCGCGGAACCACCGGCCGGGCTCCGCACTGTCGCGGGCCAACCGGGAATTCGCGGATATATTCGACCGCCCGCGCACACTGGACGAGTTGTACAACGAGCTGCGGCCGCGTTGGCCGGATGTGTCTTTCGACGATCTGATGGAATTGCGCACGCACACCTACGTGCGCAACGGGGTGCTACCGCCCACGGTCTCGCGGGAAAATCTGGACGCTTTCCTGCAGATTCTGTGGGACGATCGCGAGTCGATTCAGAATGCGTACGATATTTACGAAGCGTATTTGGATCTGGGAGCGGGGGAGCGGCCCGGGGATCCGCGCGCTTTCCGTGACGAGATGGCCCGGATTCTGGCGCAACGTAGGCCCGGACCGGCGCGGCAGGCTGCTGTGGAGGAGCTCGGCGTGCTCACGCCCGACAACGCCGACAGTTGGGTCCCCGAAGATATTTCGGGCGTGAGTTTCGCCCGGCAGAATGTGCTCGACGATGTGCCGATCGAGGGCACCGGATTCAAGCTTTACGTGAATACCTTCGGTGACGCGCGGTCCACGGTAGCCGAGCACCTCGTCCTCGGCGTCCTCGACGACCACGCCGGCTTCCCGGGGGTCGGCGAGGTGAAGGCGTTCGGCCCGGAGGAGGCGCGGTCGGGCAGCATCGTGGTCCACCTCAGCAATCCGGCGGCGGTGCGCCGGGTGGCGGCGTGGCTGCGGGAATTCCAGGGGTCGCACGCCGCGATGTTCCGGTGGGGCGTGCCGCCGGGAACCGAGCAGGTCGCCGCCGGTGTCGCCTTCGGCGCCGAAACGACGTCGGGCAGTTCTGGTGTGACCCGGGCCTTCGCGATATTCGCCGCACTCGACATCTACCGCCACGGCACGTTCGAGGACTTCGCCACCGAGGTGCGGCATCAGCTCCGCATCCGCGGCATCGACCCCGAAGAAGTACACCTGAACCTGCTCACCTCCGAAACCGACGAGCAGCAGTCCGACGTCGAATCACCCTCGGAGCGCGCGGAACGACGGGGCCGCGACCAGCACCGCGCCTCGGACCCGAGCGAGCAGCCGCGCCGCGAGCAGGAGGAGCCGCGCGACGCCGACGTGGTGGACGACTCCGCCACCATGGCCCGGGTGGAGGAATGGCGCCGAAACGTGCTCGCCGAGCAGCAGTTCGGCGAGACATCGCGCGACGACGCGGCACACCGGAGCGATCCGGCGGACGCACCTCGGGGCCCACCCGCGAGCATCGTCCGGCCGTCCTCACCCACGGGCACCGCCGAGTCCACCGGGACCGTCCGGCACGCACCGCCGTCCCCTCAGGAACCGGTCGGCACCACCGAAACCGAACATCAGGAATCGTCTACGCCGTCGCGGTCGCAGACACCGATCGACGTGGACTTCGCCCAGCACCAGCGCGACGCCGAGCGGTTGTCCGACCACTTCAGCCCGCTCGATCGTCACCGCGATACCCGCGGGTCCGCCTCGCCCACAACTCATTTGCCGTCAGCTTCGCGCTCCGACGACGGGTCGTCGGCCCACCGCTCCGATGCGGACCACACCGCGCGATCCCATGAATCCGAGCAGATCGAGGACGGACGGATCTCCCCGATCGATCCGGCCATCCGCCCGATCGAGGACACCGTGCCGGAGGATTCCGGGGCGCTCGAGGGCACGCGGAAGTCCGGGACCGAACCGCAGAACCGTCCGCATGGTCCGTTCGTTCCCTTCGTGATTCAACCCCGAACCAGTTCGCTACGGCCTGCGCGGGAGACCGAGACCTCTGGGCAGGCTCCGCACGCCCGAACCACTTCGTCACGGTCCGCGAAGGAGGCCGAGGACTCTGGGCGGGCTCCGCGTACCCAAGAGTTCATCGTTGATATCCCGGGCCGAAACAAGTCCATACCGGACCGGCGGTGGCGGGACGATCCCTTCCGGCAGAACCGGTTTCCCGTCAGGAACATTCACGGCACGGATGGAAAAGTCGTGCGCTCCGGACTGCCCGATACGTTCGACCTGTCGGTATCGACCCCGGAAACGCAACAATTCCGGCCGAAGCTGCCGTCCAGCAGCCAGGAAACGCTGGTGCCGCCACGCGATGTACGCCAGCGGGCGGCAACACCGGACTCCCGGACGCAGCGCGAACCGGACGAAACATCGCAGGCGGGGGCCGGTTTGGGCCCGTTCGAGATGACCAGTCCCTACGAGACGGCTCGCGAGGACGGAGAGCCGGGGCTGTTCGAGGACTTCCCCGACCATGTCTACGATGCGCCGGGTACCGAAGCGGCGGTACGTGACGACCACATCGACGACACACAACCGGCCGCTGACGGCGGCCAGTCCCGCGACGGCACAACAACATCCGTACACGATGGCCGGAAGATCGCTGCTCCGGGAACCGACGGCAGCACACCCGTCCGTGACACCCAGCCGGTCGGTGATGTCGGCCAGTCTCGTGACGTCACAACAACAGTCGCAGCCGACGGCCGGGTCATCTACATCGGAGCCGACGGCGAGCAACATATCCGGACCCTCGGCCTCCCGCGTGCGCAACCCTCACCCGGATCCCGCACGGTGCAACGGCTTCGGGGCTTCATCTCCCGTCTCGGCAGTCGTAACGCATCGAGCGAGGCGACGACACTGCCTGCGGCACAGCCCACTTCATCGGGTGAGCGCACTTCACACCGGCGCGTCCGAGCCCTCTTCCAGCGCTGGAGCCGGACAACCAGCAGCACAACAACTCCCACCGGACGCACGGTTGCCGCGCCGGTCAGCGGTGGCGGCACCGGCGCCCGCACGGCTGTCACCCCCAATCGTGGCGACGGCACCGGCGCTCGCACGGCCGTCGCTTCCGCCGGCGGTGACGGCGCCGGCACCCGCACGACCGTCATCAGCCGACCATATGCCGCTGTTCGCAGTGTCAAGTCCGACGACGACCAGTGCCTCGTCCGCTCGCTCACCGGCATCAGCAACGGATTCGCCCGACGCGGCATCGCCAGCAGCGCAATCAGACTCCGAGCGATCACGGGCAGCGAATCCGGCGGCGACACCGAATCCCGGCCGCGTCGTGGGCGGGCAGCGCTGCCGGGCTATTCGAAGCGGCAGGCGGAGAAGGCCGCCGGCGGGAAGCTCCGCGGATATGACGGCGAGGCCGAGATCGGCAGGCAGCTGCAACTTCTCGGCCCGGGCGCGCAGGCGCTGGTCGTTCGCAAGCACCCTGAGGTCAATCTGAACGGCATTGGCGCGCATGCCTACCGGATGGTCAACGAGGACGGCGCAATCTTTGTCCGCGACTACGTTCCCGACGCCAAAGGCCGGACCAGCAGGCCACCCGCGCGTCGCGACTCGGCCAGTCGGTTCGCCGTTCTCTACACCCCGACCGGCACCACGGCCCGCCCGACTCCCATGGGCGGTGACCCGATTCACTCGTTTACCCGGCGCGGCGTCAAGGGACCGGCGTTCCCACGGGACATCCGCATCGGTGCGCCATCCGACGCTGACGCGACCGGCTACACCGATCCCGGCTACCCTGCCGCTGACGCCACCGATCCGACCACCCGCGACGACCTCGCACGCCGTATCCACCAGAACGCCCTCCCCACGGGCACCGAGATCCACCTCTCCGACAACACGACCGCCACTATCCTGTCCAACGGCACGATCAGACTGCAGACCCCCGATCCACTGCGGCCGCCCGCCGGGCTCGGCACGTCGGGCACCTGGTGGCGCGATGTCGGCGAAACCTGGTGGAACAACCTGCATTTCGATCGCCTGTCGGATGCCGAACAGTTGCGTGTGCTGACAGAGTTCCCCGCTCTGCGCAACAACGTCCCGTTCGAGATGGAGAGTCTGCTCCGAAGGAGACTGATCGACCTCGAGCTGGCCCGGCTCGAAAAGCTCGCTGACGACAACGGCGAGCTCCCACCGGATGTGGTGCGGCAGCTGTACGTGCCGGATTCGCCCTACACCTATCCGGGTACCGGCCGGACCTGGTGGGACAACCTGCTCGTCGACGACTGGATGAACGACGAGGTGCTCCGGTTGTTCGACAGGTTCCCCGCTCTGCGTAACAGCGACGGCATCCCCGCCCCGATTCGGCACACCCGCAATATCCAGTACCTCGTCGTCACGAGGGACTGGTTCCAAGAGCATGATGATTTCGACGACGGGCTTCCGCCGGACCTGCTGGAACGGTGGAACAACCTGGACATTCCCCGCAACTACGTGCGCGCCGCGGTAACGAACGCCGGGGTGGCCGCCGGTGGTTCCGGCGGCACGCCATCAGCCGTGCATCTGTTGTGCTTCGCCGAGGACGACTTGGGCCGGCGTGGCCGCATGGCGATCGGTTTCGGTCCCGTCGACACCGCGTCGAGGGTGCACTGGTACGCATACTCGGCGGCCTCCGCCGATTCGATGTACGGCATGCCCGGCCGTGTCGCGGCGCTGCATGCCGATACGATCCGCGCGCATCCCGGCGACGCCACCGTCGTCTGGATCGACTACGGCTCCGAGGTATCCGGTGATTCCGCGGACCGGCTGGGTACGGCGATCGCCCAATTCACCGCCAATCATCCCGCCGCACAGCAGATCCGCGTACATGCGCCCGCGGCGATCACCACATCCCTGCCGCACACCGGTTCGTCCACGGTGACGGTACATCCCCCGACCACAGACACCTCGGCCGCCGAGCTCCCATTCAGCGGTGTGCGCGTATTCACCAGCGACCGGGACGGGGCCGACTTCGGTCACGAAATGCTACGCACCTGGCACCAGCAGCCACCCGAAGTACGCAAAGCGCTGATGACCTACCAGCAATCATCTTCCCTCACCAACACGCTGATCCGGAGGATGCGCGGCTCGGGCGAGGGTTTCGAGGAATTGTTCGACCGGTTCCAGCGCTATGCCGCCTTCGCGGACCTCCTCAGCGAAGGCTCCAGAACACTCGATCTAGGCGAGCTGGTCGAGTCGAGACAAGATCTGCAGGACGTTCTGTTCAGCAGATGTACCGCGTCCGAAGGGCAGGCGTTGCGGCCACTGCTGGACAAGAAGGCCGACGACCGCACCGCCGCCGACCGTGACACGATTCGCAGATTGGAGAGCGTATATCTCGACGATTCCGAAACTCGTAAGCTGCACGCGCTGAACGATATTCTGCAGCACCACCGCCCGGAAGCGTACTGGGAAGAGATCCGTTTCGACGCGATGATCTACGGCCAACTCGACGAGGCGTATCGAGAAAATTTCGATGCCGAGCCCACACTGGAAAATGTCCGCCGCTATCTGGAGTTGCTCGACCGGGGAACCAGCCGGCCACTGCTGGCGACCGAACCGTTCCTCGTCATCCGTGCTGTCGGCAACATCGACTTCCTGGTCACCGCGGACGGCACCGCGCTGGGCGGACGCAAAGACCTCAGCCTTCTTTTCAACGTCCTCCAGCGGGACGACACCTTCCTTTCCACCTCACTGACCACGGAAGTGGTCGCCACCAGCACCAAAGCGAACTATCGCTTCGAACTCGCCGTACCGCCCGGCCCCGGCCTGCGCGGGGCCTACCTCGGCCGCGACGGCCGCGCGCACGCCGTACGCGAGAACGAACTTCTGTTCGCGCGCAATACCGGCTTCCGAATCACCGGAATCGGAACAGACCCTTTCAAATCCTTCTACAACCCTGACTTCACCGTCTTCTACGGATACCTCGAAATACCGACCGCGCCCGCTGTGCACACTTCCGGTCGTGGGCAGGGAAATCGGCCGTTGCTGGAGGGGCCCGAGGATTATGTGCTGGGTGGCCTGGAGCCGAGTACGCCACGGCCGGCTCCGGTATTCGAGCCAGGTCCCGGCGAGACCTATTTCGGTGACGCTCTGCTCGATACGTTCGAATCCGTCCAGGTCGAAACGGCCGGTGTGGAATCCGTTCACGGTGACGGTTCCGCCGCTCGCTCGACCGTCGATCTACCGCAGGCCGCTGTGCGCGGTTCGGAGACGGATTTCGACTGCCTCGCCCAGACTCTCACCGACATCCAGCGTGATAACAACAGCACCGCGATTCAGCCGGATTACCGATCCACGCCGCCGCTCGGCGGCTCGCAGCCGGGACTGCCCGGCCGCTCGCAGCAGGACGCTGAGGGGGCCGCCGGCGGGAAGCTCCGCAGTTACACCGACGAGCACCGCATCGCCACGCAGCTGGAGCGTCTCGGCCCAGGTGCGCAGGCGCTGGTTGTCGGCGTGCACCCTGCCGTGAATGCCAACGGTATCGGCGCGCACGCGTATCGGATGGTCAACGAGGGCGGCACCGTCGTAGTCCGCGACTATGACGGTGCCGCCGGCCGGACCAGCAGGCCGCCGGGGCGAAGTGATTCGGCTGCCTTGTTCGCTGTGCTCTATACCCCGACCGGCGCCCCGACCCGGGGTCTCCGCCGTCGCGGCGAACCGATCCGGAAATTCCCGCCCGGCATCCGAATCGGCGCACCGGACGACGGCGATGGCATCTGGGTTGTCGACGATGCCGTAGGCCCTGACGGTGTGCCGGTGCTGCCGTCCAGCAGCCAGGAAACGCTCCGGGAACTCCTGATCCTCGCGAGCCGCCGGTTCGGTGCCGACGTCGCGCTGGAACACCCCGCCGGGCCGCCGATCCGGACCGGGGAAGGCAACCAGCAGACCCACTACATCCGCCGCACCGCGCCCGGCCACTACGAGATCGGGCGCAATGCCGACGGATCGCCGTTCGCGACCTTGCGCGGGGATGACGTCGTGCCGCCGCATCGGGTCGGCTCCAGGGACGACATCGACGCCGAGCAGCTCGCGATTCGGGAGCTGACACCGGACGAGAACGAGGCACTGTTCGAGTACGCCGAGATCCAACGGATCGTGCACAGCCGGTTCCGCTCGTTCTCGGGCATCGACGAGGATGAGGTCTTCCGCCTCGTCGAACGAATGAGACCGAACCTTCGCAGCGACCTCTCCAGCGCGGCGGAAGCACTCGGCACGACCCCGCTACAGGCCGTAGGATGGCAGGACCAGGCCGACAACTTGGGGATGAGCGTGCGGGACGTCGCACATCAGGAGCTCGACACCCGCACGGATATGGAGTTCTTCGGGCTCGACGTCCCCGCACCGGAGGCGACCCCGGCCCGCGCGCAGACCCCCGACCTCCGGGAATTGACGGAGGCGGAGAGCCGGGCGCTGCGCGAATTCGCCAGGATCAGCAATGCGATATATTCCGCGGACCCTTGGGACAGTGTGGAGTTCGCCCGGCAACTGCGGCCGGAATTACAGGATCATTTCGACAGCGCGGTAACAGCGCTTCGGGTGACTCCCGAGTTGGCCCTCGATTTGCGGCTCGCGGCCGCCGACCGCCAGGACACCGAACCCGGTGTCCGAGTGGAGGACATCAGGCGCCGGATCACCGTGGCTCAGGAACAGCGGGAGGACGACACCGAGGCGCTCGCACCGGTCTGGGAGCCGTCACCACAGGATGGGAACCATCTGCTGGAGGTGTTCGCACAGTCCACCGACCACACGACGCCGGACCGGGCACGTGCCACGCTCGCCCAGCGCATGGAAGCGCACCTCGAGGACTACGTCGACTTGCTCCCCTCCTTCACCCCTGCGGGGCGGAAAGAGCAGAGTATCGAGGAGTTCCGCCGCGCCCGGTCGGTGACCGAATTCGAGATGGATCGCCGGCGCCGCGCCCGTCGAGCCGGCGAACTCATTGCCAGCGGCGAACTCTCATTCGACGAGCATATGAGCAGGACCGCAGCGGAGAATGCGGCGGAAACGCACCGTCGTGCGCCATTCGAGGAATCCGTTCGGCAGTTCGATGAATCAGTTCGCCGACGTGCGATGGACCGGCTGGGGTACCTGCTCGACACCGTGCGCGACTCGCGCAGGTCTACGGACCATCTGATGAGTGCCGACCTGCTTCCCATCGTCGCCCGAGAACTTCAGCTCAACATTGTCGTATTGCACCCGGACGGACCTCGCGATGTCTATCACCATGGAATGCCGGGCACGTCGTTCACTCTGTTGTTCACGTCTGCGGAACATCCGGAGCATCTGCATGTGGCCAGGACCGCCGACGGCACCCTACTCAGAATTCGCCCGGACCAGCTCGACGCCCCGGCCACGTACGAATCACCTTCCGGGCACGAGTGGCAACCGGCAGCGCACCCCCGAACCGAACGCCACGGCATCGGGCATCTCGACGAGAACGGTGTGCGCGTATTCGATTCCGGCGAGGCGGCCTCGAATTACGGCGTGACCGTGCTCGATCGCTGGCACGAACTCACCTCGCAACAGCGCCACGTGTCATGGGCCTACCGGACTTTGCCGGCTTTCAACGTGCTGCTGCGGGACGGCCGAGACAAGACGCAGGAGAATTTCGACCGACTGTGCGCCGGCTCCGAGTCCGTTGCGCTGCTGACCGAACTGGTCGGACCAGGTCGGCTGTCATTGACCGAGCTGATGGAGTATTACCGATCCGGAGAAGGGGCAGTAGACCAGAAAATCCACGATCCGGATCGCGTGAGTGCAATCTGGCGGACTATCGTCTCGATCGCCGAAAGCGACATTCCGGAGTTCGCACTGGCGCAGCTGGTCGGCGACCATCACGAGTACCGGGATGGGCTGCAACCGCTCTTCGAACGCTTCCTCGGCACATCGCCACAAATCGACGCCCTCGAGCGCGGGATCGGCCTGTTCGATCAAGCAACTCGACGACCACTGCCGAACACCGAGCCGATCCGGGTCGTGCGGGGCCTGGTCAGCATCGGCTTCATGCGGGACAACGCCGGAAACCGGATACCACTTCTCGCCGCGGACCCGTCCAGGCTCGTGGGCACCGTGCAACAGGATCCCGGCTACCTGTCCACCTCGGTCGGCCATGAGCTGACCGCCATGGGGGAAGGCCGTTTCGGCTACCAACTGAATCTGACGGTGCCGCCCGGCGCCGAGGGCCTATGGATCGGCCGGCTCGACAATGAACTCGTGTTCGCGCGCGGCACTCGGTACCGCATCACCAGGGTGACCCGAGACGAAACGAACGACACGGTTATCATCGACGCCGAGATCCTGCTACCCGAACCGGAGACCGACGGCCTCGACAACCGCGGAAACACGCAGCAGGCGACAGCGCGACCGGCCGCTGGATCGAGCGTCCATGGCGCGGAACACCACACTCCCATCGCCACACCACGCATCGCCTCCGGCGCACCGGGCGCGCAGCCCACGCCGGGTGTCGGGGCGCGCGATCAGCAAGGCGAAACATCTTGGGCGGCGGCTGATTTGGGTCCGTTCGAGATGAGTCGTCCGGACGCGATGTTGGGCGGCATGATCGGGGAGCCCGGGCAGTTCGAGGATGTCGACGATCTTGTCTACGACGTGCCCGAACCCGCGGCACCCGGCGACACGCCGCCCGTCGGCGACGGTGTCGTGACGCGCCCCCAATCTCGTGACGACGCAACAACATCCACGATCGAACGCCGGGACTCCATCGCCCCGGGAACGGATGGCAGTACCGTGCGGCCCGAGCCGGACGAGGCCAGCCCCTCGACCGCAAGGGCGCCAACGCATTCCGGGTATCAACACAACACGCCGAGCTTCCCGGCAGCGGGCGAATCGACTGCGCCGCCGCGGAAGACGGCACCGCAGGAGCCGGAGCAGGCGCAGGCGCAGGCGCATCAGGTATTTCCGGGGTCATTGGCCCCGGTCGAGCGGCAGCAGCGTCCCGGCGGTTCGAGGTCCGGGATAAGCCGGTTGTTCCAGGGGCTCACGCGTCGGCTCCCGACGATGATGGTCAACGGCCGCCACCGGAACGTGTCTACCGAGGACCAGCACGGACGTTCGCTCATGCGCAATCCCTATCTGCATTTGAGCGGCCAAGGTAAGAAGTGGGACGCGTGGGTCCGCCCCGAGCATCGGGTCATCCCGGCCGAAGGCCGTCGGGGAGTGGTCCCCGGTTGTGTGGTGGGCCGGTTCGGGGGCTGGCTGGGAATGCATTGGCTGCTCCACGAGTCGGCCGGGGAACGCAGACTCGACTACAACACGCTCACCACGGCGCAGCGCCAGGACGCGATCGACGTGATCGTCGGATTGTATGCCGACAGTGCGGAACAGACTGCGGCCCAGTGGGTCCGGTGGGCACAGCTGAGTCTGGGCGAAGGTGCCGTACACCGGTTCCGGCGCGAAATCGATATGCGGGACCTGCCGGCCGATGCGCTGGTGTGGATGGCCAATCCGGATAATTTGGTCAATCCGAACAATGTGGCTCACTCCAACGATTTCCGCACGCTGGCAGTGCGACGCGTCGGAGATACGGATGAGTTCCGCGTCTACGATCTCGACGATCCCAGTTCCGGTGGTATGGCCGGGCGAACCAACGCGGCGACGCTGGGCCTGCGAATGGCTGAGCTCCGCATCACCGATCTGGTCATCCGCGAGCCCGCGCGGCAGGCGGCGGCACCCGGTCGGATGACGATGGCTGGCGCGGTCGATGCCGCGCGCGACCTGTTTCCGCCGAACTATGAGGCGGCACTGGATGATTTGGCAATGCAGCCGCGCGGACTCCCGCCGGCCTTCGAGCGCATGCCGGATGATGCGGTGACACTGGACGATTCGGCGGCGCGGCCGGCCGGGCCGCCGCCCGCGCACGACCCGCCCGGCTACGCAGAGTCGAACTTGAATAGGTGCGGTCCGAATACCGCGGCGAGGTTGCGTGCGCGCACCGGAAACGAGGATGTCGGCCTGCTGGACGGGGTAGTGGGTATCGGTGGGACGCCGGAGGCGGACTTCTTGGGCGCGATACCGGGAGAGTTCCGGCGGTATCAGCAGCATGACCACATCGCCACGGAGCTGGCCGGGATCGGGGTGGGTTCGACGGCGGTGATCGTGGACGAGCACGCCAGGAATGACCGGGGCGTCGGTGCGCACACGTATCTGATGACGAATGACGAGGACGGCGTATGGATTGTCGATGAGTTCGTAGGCCCGGACGGCGTGCTGGTGGTGACGCGCAAGAGATTCCGGCCGGGGCTGCTGCCCGTGGCGGCGGGTACTTCCGCTGTGCTGTTCTCGCCCTGGTCGCCGTTGAGTGGGCCGGGTGTGGCGGTTGCGCCGCGGCGCGGGTTCGATGCGCCGCTGGGTGGGCGTTTGGTCCGCAACGAGGGCACGGTCGGGCTCGAACCTCCTGGTCCGACACCCGCAGCCAAGCGACCCATAGCGGGCGCCCTCCACACCTCACCGGAGCCGGTTGCGGACAACCTCGCCCTGAGTGGCCCCGGCGCGTACATCCTGTACGGGCCGGAGCGCGCCGCAGTCGATGGTCACCGCGAAGGCGGCGACGGCTTCGGCAGTGGGCGCGATGACGGTGTCGCGCATTCGCACGGCGGTGACAGTTCCGGACGCAGCTCGCCCGCGTCTTCGGCCAGTGCGGACGAAACCGCCAGCGACGGAAGCGAATCCGGTGATCGGTCCCGGTCGGGTGACGAGGAATCCGGACGCGGGCGCGATCGCGGCAGCAGCGCGCACTCCCGCTACGGGGGCAGCGACGACAACAGTTCGCCCGCGCCTACGCGCAGTGTCGACGAAAGCACCAGCGACGGAAGCGAATCCGGCGACGACGACCGGTCGATCAGCGACGGCGAGGCGGATGTCTTGTCCACGCTGCGCTGGATAGCGGTGGAGCACCCCGACGACCCTGCCTCGGCTGTCATGGCACGGATTATGGGTGTGCGGAACATCGATGGTGTGCACGACCAGATCAATGAGTATCTGCACCAGCAAATTCAGAGGGAGGATGAGCGGCTCCGCGCGATAGAGCAACGGTGGCGGCAGGGACGGGTCACCGCGGCGGCATGGCAGGCCGCAGTAAGGGATCGGCAGTATTTCGACGACGGGATCGCCCAGCAGCGGGAGATGCTGGAACACCCCAGGGACGCGCTCGGATCGCGGCTCATGGTCGCCAAGCACAAGTTGCTGGGCCTAGCCGCGCGGGCCTACCGAATCAACCTCACTATCGTGCACGAGAACGGTTTTCAAAACGAGCACAGTCCCGCGGGCGGCGACCCGCGTGTGTACGTGCTCTACCAGGAGGGCGATGACAAGCCGAGCCATTATGCGATCGGTGCCACCGAAGACGGCCATCTCTACGCCGAGCGGCCTTCCCACCTCGCCCCGCCGGAACTGAGCTCCGAGCACGGTCCGGTGGTGCCCGCGGAGCAGATCCCGAAGCCGCGGGTCCGGGTGCTCGCAGCGCCGCAGATCCCGCTGCTCGGTGGCGCGGCCCTCCGGAAGAAGTATCTGAAGGAACGGCGGCCGATCACGATCAGGACCGAGATCGGACCGATCGAAAACGCCCGGCCGCTCGATGAACTGCCCAAACTCGAATATCACACCCCGGTCCGATATATGACTCCCGACGAGCTCGAGGCGCATCGGTTGTTCGTCGGTCCCGGCGGCCGGTTGTTCCGGGCCGTCGACGGCCGCTGGTTCGATACCAGCAGGCTCCCCACCGAGGAGCCGTCGGAGGGCGGTGGCCGTGCGATCTTCGTGATGGACGTGTTCGGTAACCTCTATGCGGGGATGAAGGTGATCGGTCTCGTCCATCATTCGTCGTTCCGCCGCGGGGGCATTGTCAGCGGCGGCGGCTCGATCGCCGTGCGTGACGGCGAACTCACCGTCATGGACAACCACACCGGTCATTACAGGACAGCCGAGGGAGTCAATGACTATGTCCTCGATACGCTCCGGGGACAGGGGCTGCGGCCCGCCAGGGACTTCGTCCGGCTCACCTTCGACAATCAGCGCCGCGATCGCTTCGGTGAACTCGACCGCCAGCGCGCCGAGGTCGAATACCGGCAGATCATGCTCGACGCCGAAAACGTGGCACTGACCCGCGAGGAGAACGCGCTCGCTGCTTCCGGTTCCCCGAACGACTCCGCTGCGCTGCGGGTGCGGCGCGAGTCGCTGGACACTCGGCAGAGTCGGTTGAGCGGCTGGCGAAACGGGCTCGAGCAGAACGTAATTCAGCCCGATCTGGGGGAGGAGCTGTTCGCCCACCCGAGCCCCGAGCGGCCTGAGGACCGGCTCGTCCCGCCCCGGGTACCGCCTGGACTGGACTCCGCACGGGCATCGGTGCACGCCGTCGGTAACTGGTGGGTCTATACCGGCAAAACCTGGTGGGACGACCTGCATTTCGACGATCTCGCGCCCGGCTACCAAGAGAGCCTGCTCGTCGATTATCCCGGCCTGCGCACCAACGATGCCGTGCCCGCGCCGGCCCGGCACACCCTCAACACCCGATACTTGCAGCTGGAAATCCACCGCCTGCATAGCCTTCCGGGGCCGCTGCCGTCGAACCAGCGCCGCCGACTGCACAACCTCAAAGCCGCATTCACCTACCTGTTCACCGCCGAGCTGGAAACCGAAGACGTCCGGCAGGCCGGTGTCGAGCGGCCGGAGGTGTATCTGCTCGGTTTCGACCAGGACGCCGCGGGCCGGCGCGGCCGAATCGTTATCGGGTTGGGGCCCATCGACACCGCGGCAACCGTGGACTGGCACATTCCGGCCGACGCGGTTCTCGGTTCGTCCGCCGACGCGATAACCCATGGGGCACAGCACCACACGAGAACCGCACGCGCACACCGAGATCGCGCCACTGTGATCTGGATCGACTCCGCCACCGGCGCACCGAAACTCGCGTCCCGGACCCGCGAACCCGACCGGGTGAGCACAGCACTCACCGACTTCACCCGCACCCATCCCGCGGCCCGGCGGATCCACGTCTTCGCCCCCGAATCAGTCGCGAAATCCGTTGCCCGACATACAGATTCCGATATCATCACCGTGCACGACCGCACCACCGCCTCCCGCGGCGCAACCGCACCCGACGGCAACGCTCGGCGGAACCGCACCACAGCGCCGGCCCTTGCCCCCGAACCGGCCAGCCGAATCGGCGGTCCCGTGCCCAGCGTCGCCGAGCAGGGTGCCGATGGCGCCGAAATCCATGGCGAGGCCCTGATCCGCGCCAGCGACCGGACCGACGACGACAACGCCGCACCACATACGGCCGGGCACCGGCCATATGCGCAGGCATTGAACGCTGTGCTGGCCGGGTCCGGCCCGATCGACTTCCACCGCGTGCTGACCATCCTGCGCCACGCTGATGTCGCACGGGACGGGCGCCTGTTCGAGGAAGCGTTCGCGAGCGAGAACGATCTGACGCTGGTGGATGCGGTCCGGCGCGCGTTCGAACAAGAGCGGTTGTCCCAGGCGCAGGCGCGGCGGATAGCACGGTTGATCGGCCGGCAGCCGGATACCGAGTTGCCTGCCGATGCACCCGCCCCGCCCCGTGTGGCAGTCCGGCCGGGCCAGCGGCCGGAGGAACTGCCGGCCGTGCGTGCGTACGCGGCGGCGGTGGGGTGGGCGTCTACGCCGGAGATCGCGCTGGCGTTGGTGGCGCGGCTGGATCGGGATCCGCGCAAGTTGTGGGCAATACAGGCCGCGTACCCGCACCAGGGGCACGATCTCGCCGAGGACTTGCGTAGTGTGTTTCCGGAGGAGACCGACTACGTCGATCACGTATTCGCCGAGGCGCCAACGGAATCCGCCGCGTGGGCGCCGGGTGCGGAGCCGGTGCCGGTGGAATGGGATACGGCACGGCAATGGTTCGCGCACCTCGAGTCCATGACCTTCGAGCATTGGACCGGTGACCACCCGTTGCCGCACACCTACCTCGAGAACGGGTGCGCGGATCTCGCGCACCACGTCACACTGGCCCTGATCCGGCTGGGCACCTATCCCCGCAAGATTCTGGTCAACGGTGCGGACCTGCGGATGACGCAGACCTTGCCGGACGGCACGTCCAAGGAACTGGACTGGGGTCATCACGTCGCCAACCTGGTCTACACCCGCGACCGGAATGGTCACGCCGACTGGATGGTCTGGGATCCGTCGGTCGCGCGTGAACCGGTCGGTGTAGGGGAATGGCTGGCGCCGATGCACCTCGATGCGGGCACAGCGGAACGCTTGGAGGGACCGGTCGAGCAGATCATCGAGACCTTCGAGCGACGCCGGGTCGAGGACCACGACACCGACCGCACTCAGGATCGATGGATGGCGAAGGGTTTTCTGCGGACACCGACCGTGGTTGTCACAGACGCGCACGCGCGGGCGCTGGCTCCGGGGCGTGTGTTGCCACCTCTCCCGGGTGGAGAGGTACGCCGTTGGGAGACCTTGCGGGAACTCGACCGAGCGGTGGTGCGCGCCGACAGTGACAGTCGCCTGGTGGAGTATCTGAGCATGGTGGCGCGCCGGAACCTCGGCGGGGAGATCAGCAATGCGGTGCACGGCTATCTCCGAGCTCGCGGCGCGGACGGGAAAGTAGCCGTCGATTCGTCTATTGTCACGATTCACGCGCCGGGGCGCTCTTTCCGGGCCACGGGACCGGGCGACGGATCCGCCAGGTGGTCGAGATGAACCAATGACGCAATCGGGCGCCGCGACGCCCAGCCGAGAAACCACCAATGGAGGAGGAGCACGATGAACGATCGCGTTGAGCTCAATCCGGACGGATTGCGCCGTTCCGCAAACGAATTCGACGAACTCGTCGACGAGACCAAGAAGCTGCTGGAGACGCTGAAATCGAGCTCCGGCAGCAAGGGTGAGGCGTGGGGGGACGACAAGAGCGGGCACAAGTTCGCCGACGGGGACAAGGGGTACATCAAGAACCGCGACAACACCTTCGAATCCCTGTCCAAGGTCGCCGAGGTCTTCGGGGCGAACGCCAAGAATCTCCGTGACTCGGCGACCACGTTCGAGAAGAACGAGCAGGAGCAGTCGAGACTGCGCCCGCAGAATCAGGATCGCGGTGTGCTGCAACAAGAACAGCCTCGGTACAAGCTCCGCAACCGGGACCGCGGCGATGTCCAGGAGGAATCGGGGAGACTCGAAACCTATTCGGCCCCACGGAGATTGCGGCGCACCGAGAGTTCGATACCGGCCACGGATCCGGTGAGTCAGGAGGGTACCGAGCAGCCGAGGGAGGCTCCGCTGGCACCGCGGCGGTTCGAGCGTTCGATACCGGGCACGAATCCGGTGAGTCAGGAGGGTACCGAGCAGCCGTGGCAGGCTCCGATGGCGCGTCGGGCGGATCTCCCGGATCGCGGTAGGGAGCCGTTGCGTGCGGGGGAGACAGTGCAGGCGCCGATGGCGCGGCGCGCGGATTACCCGAATCGCGGTACGGAGCCGACGCAGCCGTTGCGTGCCGGGGAAACGATGCAGGCTCCGATGGCGCGGCGGCTGCGGGGTTCGGTGTCGCGGCTGACTCCGGAGGACCACGTCGATTCGCCTCGGCACGAGGTACACGCGCATATGAGGTCTGCGCGGATCGATCGTGCGATACCCGCGTCGAATCCGGTGAGCACCGAAGGTGACGTGCAGTATCCGGAAGGCTAACCGGGCGCCTGAACGATCACGTCACGATCGTCGCCTGCTCGACGTTCGTCTCGAACCCGTGCCGGTAACCTCGCCCGGTCGCTCTCGGTTCGATGAGCGTTCACGGCGAGTTATCCTGGCGTGCGAAGAAATGTGAGCGGGCCCGCAGCGATTACCCCGCGAACATGTCTCCCGTAACCGCCGGAATTTCCGCTGTGACGCATTTTTCATGCCTTTATGACTCGTCGGCGGTGCCCTGTTATGCCGGTATTACTCGAATCTGATCGGCATGGTGTTGAATCCCAATTGGTAGCAAATGTTCAGCGCGGCGTTGCGTTACGGCTCGACCTACGATGCGGAGGCCCCTGGTGGTGAATGAACGACTGCAGGCCGATGCCGCGATGATGATGGAGGCGTTCACCGATCAAATGGCGGGTCTCGCGAAGATCCAGCGTGATCGCGCCCGGCTCACCGCGACTGTTACCGCATGTCAGAAGCGAATCAGCGTGACCGTCAATGCCGATGGCATTCTCATCGAGACCCGGTTCGCCGAGGATATCGGCGATCTGACCTTCGCCGAGATCGCCGCGGCGATGACCGAGGCGGTGCAGGGCGCCGCCCGGAAGGTGAGCGAGCAGGGCCGGGAGCTGATGGAGCCGCTGCGGGAGCGCAAGGATCGGTTGCCGCCGCTGTCGGCGCTCCTCGAGGACATGCCGGATGTGCGGTCCATGATGCCGGTGGCGCCGAAGGTGTCGACCGCGCCGCCGAACTCGCCGGAACGCCAATACGACGACGAGGGAGCGCGTTTCGGCGATGCGGAGCCGTTCGAACGCCGGTCGATGGTCAGTGATCTCGACAAGTGAGGTCGCTGCGGGATGAGTCTGTATCTGCCGCCGGAACTGCGCTGGCTGGGGTGGATCGCGGGTGGTACCTGGCCGGACGGTGACGAGGACAAGTGCTGGGCGGTGTCGAGCGCCTT
Source organism: Nocardia sp. NPDC004278 (assembly GCF_053602975.1). NCBI lineage: Bacteria > Bacillati > Actinomycetota > Actinomycetes > Mycobacteriales > Nocardiaceae > Nocardia > Nocardia sp. NPDC004278. Next base: position 40,288 of record NZ_JBSGEQ010000037.1, on the reverse strand, counting down.
CAAGGAGGCCGCCGAGGCACTGCGGAAACTGACCCCGGAAATCGAGGGCGTCAAAAGCACCGCGGTCTCCGCCTATCCCGAGGGCGCGGGCGGCGACAAGATCAGTGCGCTGTTCGACCAGATGCTGACCGGCGATCAATCGATGGATTCGCTGGCGAAATTCATGGATCAGATCTCCGACGCGACCGAAGATTTCGGCACGTCGATTCAGAGCGCGAAACTGATGACGATCGTCTCGCTGATCGCGCTCGCCATCGAAATCGCGTGGGATTTGGTCTTCCCGCCGACCGCAGCGGCCGAGATAGCGGCCGATGAAGCGGCCACCCAATTCATTCTGCGCCGCCTGGAATTGCAGATCCAGGAAAAGATCGTGGCTAAGGTGCTGTCGGTCTTCGGGGAGAAGTTCGCCAACCTCAGTAAGGGGTGGGTGATGAAGATTCTCGAGGGCGCGTTGATTTCCGGTGGGCTGGACGCGGCCGTGCAGGTCGGCCAGATGGGCCCGGGTGGGCATCGGAAGCATTTCGACTGGAAAGAGTTCGGTGGTGCGATGGCCGGCGGGGGCATCGGTGCCCCGTTCGGCCGGGCGGCGGCGAACTGGATCAACAAGTACACGTCGAAGTTCTTCGGGGACAAGCTGTCGAATCCGTGGGTCCGGATCGGCAACGGCGTGATCGTGGGGGCCGGTTCCGGCCCGGTATTCAGCGCCTTCGGCGGTATCGGCTCCGCGCTGGTCACCGGTGATTGGGAGGGGACGTTCAACAACCCGCACGGCTGGGTCGGTGGCGTGGCCCAGGGCGGGATGGTGGGTGGTTCCAGGGGGCACTTCGGAGGTAAGGGGTTCAACGGCGACCACAACTTCGAGGTCAACTGGAAGGCGCCCGGGGACGGGTCGGTGGATATACCGGTGCGGGGCGGGTTTTCGGATGATCCGGGCGGACTCGGACCCAACGGTTCCGGGAACCGTAACAACGGCTCCGACAACGGCTTCTACGGTGATCATGTCGCGACCCAGAACCCGCCGATCGGAACGTGGGGACCGCGGGGTGGCGACCGCGACTTCACCTTCGATAACTCGCATGTGCCCGGTGACCGGCCGGAAACGTATGGGGGCGGGCAGAATTCGCCGCAGACACACCCGACCTCTTACACCGGTAATCACTCGGACGGGCCGCCCGCGCCGCCGCCCAGGAGCATCTCGCAGCACGAGTCGGACGGCGAGGGTGGCTATGGCTCGAACAACTCGGGATCGAACAGCTCGAGTACGAGCAAGCAGCCGCCTCCGGTAACGAACGACAACAGCAGCCAGTCGGGTGGTTCGTCCAATCAGTACGAGAGGCTGACGTCGAATTCCGGTGGTTCGAGCAATGGTTCGGACTCGTCGGGCGGGTCGTCGAACGCCGGCTCGCACTCGTCGAGCGATGGTCCGAGCTCCTCGAGTGGATCGTCGAACGGTAGCTCGCATTCGTCGGACGGTGGTTCGGACTCGTCGAATGGGTCGTCGAACGGTGGTTCGCATTCGTCGAATGGGCCGTCCGACGGCGGGGGAAGTCGCAATGAGTCCTCGTCCTCGAATTCTGGTGGGAGTCAAGGAAGTTCGGCGGGTTCGAACGACGGGCCGCCGTCGCGCTCGCCGTCGTCGAATCTGTCCGGTGATAGCCGCGGTTCGTCGGTGGTCAGCGGATCGAGCGATCGGCCCGCGGGCGGGCCGGTCGACGGTCGCGGTGGCGCGCCCGGTGGGCGTCCGGCTCCCGGGAGCGATGGGTCGGTGTCGCAACCGCCCAAGAGTGGTGTCCAGATGCCTTCGCGGTCGACGCCCGACACGAATATCGTTGCGGGGCAGTCGCAGCGGGGGCCGGCGTCGGTGTCGTCGCTGGGTTCGAGCGATGCGGGGCGGCCTCCGCGTTCGTCGGCGGTGTCGTCGTTGGGTTCGGATGATTCGGTGCCGCCGCCGCGGCGTCCCTCCGATTCGAGCCCCGGTGGTCCGCCGCAGCGGACGCCGGGTTCGGATGCGGGGTCGAATGATTCGAGGCCGCCGCGGTCCTCGGCGCCGGGTTCCGGCCCGGGTGACCAGCCGCCGCGGCGAACTCCTGTGCCCGGTTCGGATGCGGGCGGCAGCTCACCGTCGCGGCAGCGTCCGCCGGATGCCGGTGGGGCACCGCCGCCGCGCTCGCGGCCCTCCGAAGGAGATCCGCCGCCGCGGGGATCGGTTCCGCCGGAGCAGCATTCGGGTTCGGGCGGGCAGCGCGGGCACGACGACAACGGCCCGGGTGTGCGGTCGTTCGAGGGTGATCAGGAGCATCCGAACTGGGCGCGCAGCGAGTCGGGTGATGTGGTGGTCACCTCGCCCGATGGCACCGAGCATTGGGTGGACAAGGATCAGAACATCTACATCGGGCGTCCGGAGGATCCGGCGTGGGTGAAGGTCGGTCTGGACGGCTCGGTCGAATTCGTGCCCAAGAGCGGCAATGATGCTGGGGCAGAACATGGTCCGCGGAGTGACGAGCCGAGTGGACCGGTCCGGGAGGACGACGGCAGTTTCAGCCGGGACGACGGCACCGAGCACACGGTGCTCGACAACGGTTCGGTGCAGACGAAGTCTCCGGACGGGTCGACGACGATCGTCAAGCGCAGCGGCGGCGCGGAACTCCATTCGCCGTGGGGTGACCGGACGGACTTCGATCCGGAGGGAAACACCACCCACACCCGGCCGGACGACCCGACGGTGGTCGATACGCACGACAACACTGTGCACATCGGCACCCGGCCGGACGACTCGACGGTGGTCGATACGCACGACGACACCGTGCACATCGGCACGCCGGGGCGGGAGAAGGATGAGGACGGCAACGTGGTTGTCACCTCACCAGACGGCACCGAGCATGTGGTCGGTGACGACGGGACCATTCTGGTGGGCCGCCCGGGTGATCCGCAGCGGATAAAGATTGATACCGACCATTCGATCGTGTTCGTCGGCCCGGATGGCGCCGCTCCGACTCCCCGTCCCGGAGCGGTGTCGGGTAAGGGCACCGGTGGGCATTCGCCGACGTTCACCCGGCCCGATGGTGTCTCGCACACGGTGCTCGGTGACGGCTCGGTGCGGACGGAGTCCCCGGGCAGTTGGACCTTGACCGTAAGGCCCAACGGCGCAACGGAGTTCACCTCACACACCGGCGACACGATCGTGCACAAGGCGGACGACACCGTGGTCGAGTCCGGGCCGGGTAAGCCGACCGTGACCACCGGCCCCGATCAGACCAAGCAGACCGCCGAACCCGGCGGCGCGGTCACCGTCGAACATCCCGACAACACCACGCATGTGGTGTTCGACGGCGCGGATCGCCACGGTGGCGGGCGTACCAGGCACCCCGACGGGACGGTGATCCATCACGACCTGAGCGACACCGGGGCGCAGAAGCGGTTCGGCGGCTTCGTTCCGGACGGCCCGCACAAGCCCGCTGTGATCCAGATGGATCGGCCCGACGGAATCGGGTTCGAATCATCGCCCAAGGGCATCAAGGTATTCGACGGCGATGGCACCACCTACGAGCCGGGTTCGCGTGGGAACGTACAGGTCACTGCGCCGAACGGGCACACCGAATCCAAGTCGCTGAAAGAGCCGATCGAGCTGTCCAACGGCGCGGAGCTGGAGAAGACACCGGGCGGGTTCCGGGTCACCCACGACGACGGCACTGTCTCCGAGATCGGTCCGCGCGGAGTGAGTTTCACCGACGGCGACGGTGTGGTGCGCGGGACCCGCCCGAATGGAACGGCTTTCGTCGACCACGGGGAGGACGGGCCGGTGCGTGAGGTCCGCGGTGACGGGGCCGTGCGGGTCACCGTCGGGGACGAGACCGCTTGGGGCAGTAGGGGAGACGGCACGACCTGGACGGTCGACGACAAGAACAAGGTGCACGTCTCGGATCCCGATGGGACCGTCGCGCCGCCCGTCGATCGCAATAGTCCGTATATCGGCGGCGCCCACCAGACCGCCAAGATCAAGCCGCATCAGCTGGACGACAACGATGGGCTGCCCGGCGGGTACGAGGCGCCGACCCCGCCGTTCGCCGAGGACTGGATTCCGCAGGGGTACGAGAACGGCAAGGTGCCGCCGGTCCCGTTCAACCAGGATTCGCCGAACCAGAACATGTGGGGGCCACCGGATCCGGACTATTGGGGTCCGCCCGATCCGGATTATTGGGGTCCGCCGGATCCCGGTCCGGATGACGGGGATTGGTCGAATGACGATCCGTGCGACCAGAATTCCCAGGGTCCGGGCGGGAACGGCAATCATTACGGCAACGGCGGTTCCGGTCAGGGTGGTAATTCCGGTGGCTCGGGTGGTAATTCCGGTGGTTCCGGCCAGGGTGGTAACTCCGGCGGTTCCGGCCATGGCGGCAACTCGGGCGGTTCCGGTCACGGTGGCAACTCGGGTGGCTCCGGTTCGGGTGACGGTGGCGGAAACTCCGGTGGTGACCGGGGCGGTTCCGGCGGTGATCACGGCTCGTCGGACAACAACCGGCAGTCGCAGGCCGACAACCGGCCACCGCCACCGCCGCGACCGGATCCGGCGATGTTGCAGCGGATGCTCCAGAACCTGCACGGTGCGGACGGGATGGCGCCGCCGCCGGGACTGAACAGTTCGTTCCCGCCACCGGGCGGGGGTGACACGGGGCCGAACGGTCAGGGCGAGCAATCGCCGGACTTCTGGCGCTTGGGCCCCGGCAACGGTTCGTCGACGCCCCCGGGTGGTTCGGCCGGTGGGCCGGGCTCGAACGGATCGAACGGTGATTCAAACCCGTCGCAGCAATCCCCTGGCGGCGGAAGCGGTTCCCGTCCGCCGGATCTGTCGGCGATGCGCGAGGCTCTCGATCGAGCGGGAGGATTGGGATCCGGCGGTCTGGGACAGGGAGGAGCCGGTCAGCCCGGCTCCCCGAACGCGCCGGGTGCCGGGGATCGGCCGGACCCGTCGCAGGATCCGGCCGCGCAGGGTGGTCCGGGCACGCAGGGCGGTCCCGGTACACAGGGCGAACCGGGCACGCAGGATCATCCGGGAGCACCCGGCCAGCCGGGTGGGCCGAATAGTCCTGGCGCACCCCAGAATTCGGACGGCCAGCAGCCGACGACCCGACTGGGAGATCCGAATGCCACTGGTGGCGAGAATAATTCGGGCTCACCCGGATCGGGTGAACACCCGGGAACAGGCAATCAGCCGGGTGCTCCGGGTTCGGAGAATCAGCCGGGCGGACCCGGTTCCCAGCACCAACCGGGTGCTCCGGGATCCGAGAACCATTCGGGCGCACCGTATTCCGGGAACCCTTCGGATGGCACCGGCTCCGGAGACCATTCGGGTGCTCCGGGTTCCGGCGACCAGCACGGTGCGCCGGGAACTGGAAGCCATCCGGGTGACCCGCAGCATCCGGAGGCGACGAAGAACCTGGGCCAATCGCCGCAGCATTCGGGAGACCCTGGGCAGCAAGGGAATTCCGGATCCAACGGGTCGCAGTCGTCCGCGCCGAGGATGCCCCCGATGCAGGACGGGCATCAACCCGGCGGGTCGTCCGCACCCGGCGGCGCGCCCGCCGCACCCGGGGCCCCGCCTTCCGGAACGCCGCCCGGCGGTGGCGAAGGGGCGAAGAAGAAAGAGTCGCGCCGGAATCGCAAGAAGGACGACAAGCCGCGAAAGAAGCCGAAGTCGGTGCTGATGCCCTCGCCGGACGAGGCCCCCGAGCAGCGCGCCGGCCCCGACGACTCGACCGATGTCCCGTTCACTCTGGGAGCTTCGACCTCCGCGACCGAGCCGGTGATCGAGAAGCGACCCACCACGAAGACCACCAGGAGTACTACAGATGGCTGACGACAAAAAGGCGACGGTCGACAATACGACCAAGACCGACATCAACGACTGGCATGATCTGCGTGGGCTGGCGGATAACAACAAGCTGAACCTCACGGTGAAGGCCGATCCGAAGGCTTTCGCCGCGGCTGCGCAAGCGTGCCACGACATGATCGGAAAGCTGGAGTGGTACCAGAAATGGATCGGCGACCGGGGCATGGATACTATGCCGAGCTGGTCCGGGACCGAGGAATCCGGCGCTGAAGAGCTGACGCGGCGTTTCAATGCCAAAGGTCAGGAGGTCATCGATCGGATGGGTGACCTGAAGAAGATCATGGAGGATATGGGGGACACTTTCACTAGTGCGGGTCGCAAGTACAAGGATGCCGATGGGCATTCGTCGGATGCCTTCAAGGACATCGGCGACCTGTCGAAAGTCGACCCTATGGAGCCGAAGGCTGTCAAGCCGAATGATTTCACGCCCTCCAACAAGGGAGACCACCCGACTGCACCGCCACCACCACCGGGCGCAGACAGTGGCATCCCGATCACCATCAGCGATGGCGGTAATTGGAGTTACCAGAAATTCCGTAGTTTCGGCCAGGCGATAAAGGGAAAAGACTGGGTTGCGAACGGTGCTGGTATACAATATGTATGGATGGCGGCACAGATCAAGGATGACCTCACCAATCTCAACGCAGCCCTCAATAATATTGTAGGCCCTGATGGAAGTGATGCGCTGTGGACCGGTGATGGCGCGAATAAGGCCAAGGATGCGACCAAGCGGTTCACTGCGAACTCGCTTATTTTCGCTACCAGTATCCAAAATCTGGGCGAGAACCTGAAGTATTGCGCGAAGTGGATTTACGCCATGTTTAACGACACGCCCTCGGATTCCTACCCAGATCATGGGCCGACGGACAGTACCGAGGACAACTGGCGCGATGGTTATAGGGAAACCTACAAGGCGGTCTGGGTGCCCGGTATCAATGGCGCTGTAGCCGCGATGCCCGCGATAACCGTGACCGGTACCGTAAAGCAGCCGCCCCCGCCGCCTCCGCCGCCGCCGGGTAACAACGGCGGGAACAACAACGGCGGCAACAACAACAATGGCGGCGGCAACAACAATAATAACGGCGGGAACAACAACGGCGGCGGCAACAACAACAACAACGGCGGCGGCAAGAACAATAACGGCAACGGCAACGGCAACGGCAATAACAATAACGGCAACGGAGATGGTAACGGAAACAACAACGGAAATATTGACAAGAACAGCCCCAATTACAAGGCTGGTTTCAAGGATGGCCAGAACGACCGCAACAACAACAGCGGCAATAACCAAGGCGGTGGTAACAACCAGGGTGGCGGCAACAATCAAGGTGGCGGTAACCAGGGTGGTGGCAACCAAGGTGGCGGTAACCAGGGCGGCGGTAACCAAGGTGGCGGCAACCAGGGCGGCGGCAACCAAGGTGATGGCAGTAACCAGGGTGGTGGTAACAACCAGGGCGACGGCAGCAACCAGGGTGGCGGCAACAACCAGGGTAACGGCGGCATAAATAAGAACAGCCCCGACTACCAGGCCGGTTACCAGGACGGCTACAAAAAGGCCGCCGGGGACATCATGGGCAAGAACGGTCAAAATAACGACAGCAGCGGCAACAACGGCGACAGCGGAAACAGCGGTAATAACGGCGACAGCGGAAACAGCGGAAACAGCGGCAACAACGGCGATTCGGCCAACCAGAACCCGTACCTGAACAACAAGGGGCAATACCCCAACCAGCCGAACAACTCGAACCCGAAGAACCAGAACGGGGGGCCGGGTCCCCTCCAGCCTCCGAAGTCGCCGCAGGACCTGCTCAATCAGCTGATGCACGGCCAGAATCCGTTCCAGAACCTGAATCCGGACCAGTTGCAGAAGATCGGTTCGGATCTGCTCGGGGATGTGAGCCCGGATCTGTTGAAGCAGATGAGCCCGGAGGCGTTGCAGAAGCTGGGGCAGGACTTCGTGCAGCATCTGAGTCCGCAGGATTTGCAGAAGTTCGGTTCGGACATCATGAACGGCGTCGGGCCCGATGCGTTGAAGGATCTGAGCCCGGAGTCGCTGCAGAATCTGCAACACACCATGTCGCAGACGCCGGGCGGCGCGGAGCTGTTCAAGGCGCTGACCGATGGAGTCAAGACGGTGACGGGGGCGATCGGGGATGTCGTCAAGACCACCGCCGATGCCGTGGCCGGTTTGGTGAACAACGGCATGGTCGGTATCCCGGGTATGGGCGATATGCAGCATATTCCGGGTCTTCCCGATAGTGCGATCCCGAATGATTTCGCGGCCGCGTTCGGTGGTGGTCACGGCGGGGCGCCGGGTGGTGGTGGCAATGGTAGTGGTGGTGCCGGTGGGCATCAGCCGATCACGGCGGCTTATCCGTCGGAGGCGTCGAAGTTGTTCCCGCGGGCGGGTGCTCCGAGCAGTTTCGACGGCAGTCAGATGCCGACCATGCCGGCCTCGTCCACTGGTGGTGCCACCGGTGGCATGCCGCCGATGGGCGGTATGGGCGGCGGTATGGGCGGGCAGGGCGCCGGCGGGAAGGAGCACAAGCGCGCCAAGTTCCTGGACTCGACCACCAATTTCGATGACGCGGTCGGGCCCGATGTGGATCGGGTGCGCCCGGTGATCGAGCCATGACGCAGCAGTGGAAGTTCACCGCCCTCGAATTCCTGGTGCTGTGCGACCACTATCGCGCCGGTGCGATGCCGCGGCCACTGGCGTTCGAGAGTGACGAGGAGGTGACGGTCGATCAGATGGACCGTCGTAAGCGTGCGGTGTGGGAGGACTTGCAGCGGCGGTTGGATGGTTCGTTCGATGGCGTGATCGAGGTGCTGCGTGCGCCGGAATTGTTTGTGCAGGTGAAGAGTTGGGATGAGCAGGATCGGGGTAACAAGGACAAGGCGTTGCGTGTGCATGTGGCGCGGGCGGGTGCGTTGGGGTTCGTGTTCGAACAGGTGCGAGGAACCCTGACCTACGATGCGCCGATGGTCGTTGTCACCGAGTGTGATCCGCGGGCGTTGTCGGTGGCGGTGGTGCGGCTGCTGCCGAATGTGGAGGGTGGCCGGTTGCCGGATATTCCGCTGGTGACCGATCCGGTGGAGCATATCGCGCCGAGCTGGGGTAGCAGCTTTGTGCGGGACGATGCCGAGGATCGGCCGGTGTATCGGACGCAGCGGTTTTTCCAGCAGCGTGCGGAGTTGACGGGGGCGATCACGGTGGTGCAGGGCCGGTCGAAGTTCGGCCCGCGCGGTATCGAGGAGCGAATACTGCTGTGGCGGGATGTGGCCGATGACGGCCGGTATGTGATGGCGGTGCGGGACGGCCGGGCCACCGCGGCCGTCTCGACGGGCCGGCAGGAGCTGGTCAATCGGATCCACAAGGAGATCAACGACCTGATGGAGCGCCTGGAAACCCATTGGGAATGGGGACGTCCCGAAGACCGGTACTGAGTTCGGATCAGGAGTCAGGAGAGCACAATGGCAGCAAACGATCGAATCCGGGTGGACACCACCAAATTACGGCAGGCCGCGGATCGGATGGACGAGGTCGGCAACAAGACCAAGGACATCATCGACACGCTGAAGACCACCGTCCACGCGCAGAACTTCCCGTGGGGCCACGACGAATACGGCGACAAGTTCACCAAGGGCGACAAGGGCTACACCAAGTCCGAGGAGAACTTGCTGACCGGCGGCGACAATATGGTCGGTTCGACGGGCAAGTTCAGCAAGGGCATGCGCGACGCCGCGGACAAGATGGACAACATGGATAAACGGACGACGTGATACGGCCTGGAACCGGAAGCCGCAGAACGGATTACCGCACGCCGGAAGCCGAGTTCTCGATGGACTCCACGCTCCCGGACACTGCGGCCCGCGGATTCGACACCTACCGGAACAAGTGGGACAGCCAGCTCGGCGCCAGGCTGCCCGGCTTCAGCTCGGCGACCACCGGCTATTTCCGGGTCCGGGCCCACGCCGTCCGGATGCGTGACCTGATGATGGTCGACATCCACGGCGTGTCCGGAATTCGGACAGAACGCCCGGCCAACAGCGTGGAGGGCGAAATCCAGCTGTATGTGGTGTCCAGTGGCGCCTACACATTGGATGACGGGTCCGGCCGCGGTGGATACACCGTGCCGGCCGGTCAGTTCCTGCTCCGCCGCCTCGAGCGGCCGGGGAATTTCGAAATGCAGCCGCATACGACGGCGAAGGTCATCGCGGCCATGTCGTCCACACTCGAACCGCTGCTCCGGAAACGGGGTATTACCGGAGCCGCGGAATCAGCCGAGATCCGGCTGCTGATGGCACACGCGAATATGGTCCGCACAATGCTGGCGGACCTCGGTCCGGACGGTGCGCACGCCGCGCGCAACGCCCTGATCGAGCTGGTCAAGGGGGCGGCATTGGGCCGGTTCGACGATATGGAACCCCGGCTGGCGCCCGCGCTGGCCCAGGCGGCGAAGGACCTGGCGGACCGCCGGCTCGCCGATCCCGAGCTTTCGCCGGCGCTGCTGGCGCGCGAGCTCAATGTCTCGATGCGCACGCTGCAACGGGCGTTCGCCGCGGTGGGGGAGTCGGCCAACACCTATATCCGGTACCGGCGGCTGGAGGAGGCCAGGCTCGCCCTCACCGCCTCACCCGACCGGCCGAGCGTCTCGGAACTCGCCGCCTACTGGCAGTTCTCGGACAGCAGCCACTTCATCCGGGCCTTCAAGAAGGCCTACGGCCGGACGCCCGCCGAATACGCTCGCGCCATCGGAACCGCGGAGGAGCGTGCCGTACCCAGGCGTGTTGTTTGATCATCGCGACGGTCGGGTTATAGATTCCAGGTCGGAGCGGTGCGCAAGGGCCGGGAATGGAGTGTCGATGGCGGACGTGGGGCGAAGAGTCCGCGAGAGCGCTTTCGCGGGCAGGTGCGCGGGGAGATCGAACAGCACGCCTGGGAGCAGATAGGCACCGCCGGCGCGGCCGCGTTGTCGCTCAACGCGATCGCCAAACAGGTGGGTATGAGCGGGCCCGCGCTCTACCGGTATTTCGCCAGCCGTGACGAGCTGATCACCGAACTCATCCGGGACGCGTACCGAAGCCTCGCGGATTCCGTCCGGGCGGCGCTCGACTCCGGTGCCGACGTGGCCGGGCTCGCCAAAACAGTGCGGGAATGGGCGCTGCGCGATCCGCAGCGATATCTGCTGATCTACGGAACGCCCGTCCCCGGATATCACGCACCCGCGGAGACCACCGCGATCTCGGACGAGATCCTCACGGTGCTGCTGGAAGCGCACGGCCGCCTACCCGCAAGGCCCGCAACCGCTTTCGACACCCACCTCGAACAGCACCAGAGCCCGGAGGCGGCCGCGACCATGCACCGGGCCCTGTCGTTCTGGACCCGGGTGCACGGCGTGCTGTCGCTGGAACTGGCCGGCCACTTCAACGGAATGGGATTCGATCCGGCGCTGCTGTTCGCCGACGAGGTGGAATCGCTGTTACGGCCCTGACCGGACCATCGCGCCCGGGTCCGCATCGTCCCCGGCGGCACGTTGATCGTGGTCGGGCCGGGCGCGGTGGTGCCCGGCCTCTCAGACAGGGTCAGCCAGTGGTCCGCGCCGTCGAACCCGTTGCGGCTCCATTGGTTTCGCCGAGCATCCGGGCGAGCGCCGCACCGGCCAGTTCCACGATCGTCGGGCCACTCATCAGGCCCATGGTCGGGAAGTCGATCTCCAGGTGCTTGGCCAGCATGATGCGGATCTGCCCGGCCAGCAGCGAGTCCATCCCGAGATCGGTCAGGCCGACATCGCGGGGCAGTCGCTCGACCGGCATATTGAAGATCCGCGAGATCTGTTGCGCCAGTGCCGTTGCCAGCCGCTGCTCGCGCTCGCCGGTGGGCAGGCCGAGCAGTTCGGCGCGCAGCCCCTCGATGCCGAAGACGGTCGTGGGGTCCTCCGCGTCCGGGAGGTGCGACAGGCGCGGTGAGCTGCGCACGATCGGCATGACGTGACTCATCTTCGTCCAGTTCACGTTCGCGACACTGGCACGCGCGATACCTTGGGCCAGGCAGCGACCGAGGAATTCGAGGGCGGCGGCCGGTGAGATCGGTTTCCAGCCCAGCCGCGACAGGCTGTCGAGCTGGTTGCGCGCGACGTATCCGATCTCGCCGATGGCGCCCCAGTTGACCGTGAGGGCCGGGAGCCCGAGCCGGCGGCGGTGCAGGGCCAGTGCCTCCAGGAACCCATTGGCCGCGGCGTAATTCGACTGACCGGGCGTGCCGACGTTCCAGCTTCCCGAGGAGTACATGACGAAGGCGTCCAGGTCGAGGTGCCGGGTGTGGTGATGCAGGTGCCAGGCGCCGTCGGCCTTCGGACGCACGGTCCGCAGGAACTGCTCCTCGGTCATCGTGGCCAGCCGGCCGTCCGCGAGCACCATGGCCGCGTGGTAGATCCCGCGCAGCGGCGGCAGTGCCGAGATCCGTTCGAGCAGGCCCACCACCTCGGCCTCGACCGAGACGTCGGCGCGTTCGAGCACGACCGCGACACCCAGCGCCCGCATCGCCGCGATCGGCGCCTCGTTCTCGGCATCGATCGCGGCGCGGCGACCGGCCAGCACGATGGTCCGGGCGCCGTTGTCGGCCAGCCACCGCGCGGTCCGCAGGCCGAAGCCGGTGTAGCCGCCGGTGATCAGATAACTGCCCGCGGGATCCAAGGTCACGCCACCGGTCACTGCCGGGTACACGAGCACCTCGGCGGCAGCCTCCGATTCGCCGGAATCCGATGCGGCGGTATCCAATTCGCCGTGTGCGGCACCGAAACCGACCACGATCTTGCCGGTCTGCCGGGCGTCGGCCATGCACCGGAACGCCGAAACCACCTCGGCGGCAGTGAAATCGGTGTGCGGCAGTGGCGGCAGCGTGCCCGCGGCGACATGCTCGAGGACCCGCGTCATGACCTCGCGGCACCGGGCCGGGACCTCGAGCAGCATGCCGTCGATATCGACAGCCGAGTAGGACAGGTTGTTGCCGAAGGGTTTCAGGCCCAGCTGGTAGTTGTCGTAGATATCCTGCTTGCCGATCTCGACGAACCGGCCGTGCGAGCGCAGCAGCCCGAGGCTCTTCGGAATCGCCTCGCCCTGCAGCGAATTCAGCACTACATCGACACCGCCACCACCGCGGGTCCCGGCCCCGGCACCCGCACTCGCGCTGCCACCGCCACCACCGGTCCCCGCTCCAGTGCCCGCACTCGCGCCGGAACCGCCCCCGCCACCGGCGCCCACACCGGCCCCGGCACTGCCGTAGTACTTGCGGATCTCCTCGGCGAAGGACAGCGACCGGGAGTCGAAGACCGCCTCCACGCCCAGCGACCGCAGGTATTCCCGCTTGTCCTCGCTGCCGGCGGTGGCCAGCACCGTCGCACCGAGCAGGTGGGCGATGTGCACCGCGGCCAGACCCACACCACCGGCGGCGGCATGCACGAGAACCCGCTCGCCCGCCCGCAATCGGCCGACCTCGACGAGTGCGTACCACGCGGTGAGGTAGGCGATCGGCAAGGTCGCGGCCGCAGCGTCCGGCAGCTCACCCGGCACCGGGTAGACGTGGTGCGCCTCGGTGATCACCGTAGAGCCGAAACAACCACGCGCGAAGGCGATTACCCGGTCGCCCGGGGCGAGTCCCTCGACCGCGGTGCCGACCTGGGTGACGACACCGGCGCATTCGAGGCCGAGGGTGTGCTCGTACAGCCCGCCGGCGATCGCCTCCTCCGACAACAGCCCGAGGGTGAGCATGAGGTCGCGGAAGTTCAATCCGGTCGCCGTGGGCCGGATGGCCACCTCGGTGGGGCCGAGAGCGGCCGGATGCGTTGTCCGGTACCGGAGTTGGTCGATACCTGGCTCGGCGGGAACCACCAGTTCGAATGGGGTCTCCCCGATTGTCCGGGTGGGAGTCGCGGTCGCGGCCTCGAATTCTTCGAGTGAGAGGTGTTCGAAGCGGTCGGCGAAGCGGGTGTCGCCGCGATAGGCGACCTCCTCTTCCGCCGTGCGCACGTGCCGCAATTCGTCGAACAGGTGCCCCGCCCGAGTGCCCGCATCGGCTGCCGGGTCGAGGTCGATGATCTTCGCCCGGAGTCTGCTGTTCTCGCCGAGCAGCACCCGCAGGATGCCCCAGCTCGGCGTCTGCGATGGCGCGATCGGATCCGTGCGATCCACCGCTACGCCGCCGGTGGTAGCCACCCAGAACCGCGGGGCCACCGGCCAATCCAGCTCTTCGACCGCTTGCGCCAGCGCGATCACGCTGTAGGCGCCGTGCAGTTGCGCTGCTGCCAGCAGTTCGGTGGTGAGCTCCGCCGCGGCGTAGTCCAGATTCCACAGGTGCAGCACACCGGCGACGGATCCGGCACGCGCACGCACCTCGGTCAGCACCCGTGCGAGATCCGCGTAACTGGTCGGACGCACCCGATAGGCACGGTCACCGGCCTGCTCGAAGGTTTCGCCCCTGGTGACGAGCACACTGCCGGCGGTGGCCTCCCCGAGCAGTTCGAGGTAGTGTTCGGCGACGCCACCGGTGTCGGCCAGCACGACCCACGCCCCCCGCTCGATCTGCGGCTGATGGGGTGCGAGTTCCAATTCCGTTGTGCGAGCGACGATCAGCGAGCAGCCGGTCTGTTCCGGTCCGGTCATATCGGAGAAGATCTGCACGTTCTCGAAGCCGACGGTGGGCAGCAGGTCCCGCCACCCCGCATCCGGCAGCAGCGCATGATCCGGGCGTAGATCGTGATCGGTGAAGCGCCACCGTCCTTCGGTGCTGCCGAAGGTCAGATCGAGCCCGTACGACGGGTTGGTCCACTCGACGAGCAGCAGCATCCCGCGGGAGGTGAGCAACCGCTCCACGTTGCCGAGGGTGGTGCGGAGGTTCTCGGTGGCGTGCAATACGTTCGCGGCCACGACGATGTCGAAGTAGTGCGGGTCGAATCCCTGCTCGGCGATGTCGCGTTCGATGTCGAGGACGCGGTAGTCCACGAACTCGAACCCGGCGAAACGCTGCCGCGCCTTGTTCGGGAACAGCTGCCCGATATCGGTGAACACGTACTCGGTGCGGTCGGCCGGTAGCTGGTCGAGGATCCAGCCGGTGGTGCCGCCGGTGCCCGCACCGATTTCCAGCACCCGCAGCGGCCGATCATGCGGCAGCGCCCGGACGGTCTCGGCGACCACCGCGGCGACCAGGCGATTGCACCGTTCGTGCGAGAACGAGGTCGAGTAGAGGTCGGCCACCGGCCCGAATTCGCTCTCGGAGAAGAGAAGTTCGATCGGATCGACCTCGCCGCGCAGCACCGCGGCCTGTTCGGTACCGCCGCGCGCCAGGACCGCGAACTCGGCTTCGAATCCGGGATACCGTGCGCGCAGCCCGGCCAGCACCGCCGCGGTATCGACCCGATCGGGCACCGTTCGCAACTGCCAGTGCTCGCCGTCCTTGCTCATAATCTCGTACCGGGCAAGCAAATCCAGCAGCAGTGCGAAGTGGCCGCGGTGTTTGTCGTGCACGCCCAGCTCGCGGGCGAGTTCATCGAGCGTGAAGCGCCGGCCCGGTGTGAAGTCCATGCCGAGCTGATGCAAGGCCTCGGTCACGTATGCGACGCACAGCAGGTTCGCCTCCGGTTCAACCCGCGCGTAGTACTCACGGTAGAGCGGCTGGTCGCGTATTTCGCTGATGACCGGATCGACGGCGGCTGCCAGGGCCGCCTCTCCCGGCACGAAATCGGCGGGCAGCGGTGTGCGCGGGCGCGTCGGCGCGGGCCGCCACCGGTACGCGTAGAGCCACCCCAGCAGCGCATCACGATCCTCGGCGGGCTGGGTGATCGACTTGCCTTTGAAGTCTTCGAATTCGGCTACCAGGGTGCCGTCGGAGTTGAACAGCCACAGGTCGCCCTCGCAGTAGGCCGGGTCCGCGGAGACGCGCGCCTGTCCGTAGCAATACACGCGCGGGCCCGCCGCGGCGTGGAAACTGAACCGCCCCACGTCGTAGGGGATGTAGAGCGCGGTGTCGTCGCTGTCCGGGTCGTTGCCCATCGCGATGGACAGGGACTGGAAGCAGGCGTCCAGCACGGCCGGGTGGATCAGGTGCCATGCTGCTTCGTCGGCGATGGTGTCCGGGGTGTCGATGCGACCGAGCGAGCACAGCTTGCCGTAGCTCAGTTTCGTGATCGCCCGGAAGGCCGGGCCCAGCAGCAACCCGTTGTCGCGGAACCGCGCGGCGACCCGTGCGGGATCGAAATCGTGCGGGCAGTGCCCGTCCAGGTCCGAGAAGGGCACGGGCACTTGGGGCTCGGGTGCGCCGCGGCGCAGGGTTCCTTCCGAGTGCAGCACCCAGTCCCGGTCGCCGTGCTGGAGGCTGTAGATCCCGAACCGCAGCGCCGGGGTCAGGACCACTTGGACGCGTGGGGCGGGGCGGTCGTCGAAGACGAACAGCGGGCGCCGGAATTCGACGCCCTCGACCGTGTACGCGCCTGTCCCGAACGCGTCGTGGGCGCAGCCGGTGATCAGGTCGAGGTGGCCCGCGCCGGGCAGCACGATGGGTCCCTGGACGCGGTGGTCCTCGAGCCACGGGAACTCGGCCGGATCCAGGACCAGCTCCCAGACATGCTTGTCGGGCTCGTCGGCGGCGGGCAGGCGGGTTCCGACGAGCGGATGTCCCAGGGGCGGAAACCTTTTGGCACGAGAGGCCGGGGTTTCCAGCCAGTGGGTTTCGCGCTGCCACGGGTAGAACGGCAGCGCCACCCGCGCGGGACCGGCATCAGGACCGAGACCACGGTTGCGGTCGAACACCGACTCCCACACCGGATCGACACCCGCCACATACAGCGAGCCCAGTGCGGACAGCAGCGTCTCCCGGTCGCTGTGCCTGCGGTGCAACGACCCGACCGCGACACCGGCGAGTCCGCGGCGGCCCAGCAGGTCTCCGATCGCGGTCGTGTGGATCGGGTGCGGACCGAGTTCGACGAAGACCAGATGCCGGTCCTCGATGAGGCGATCGATGGCGGGGGCGAACCGGACGGGCTCACGGATATTGCGCCACCAATACTCCGCGTCGAGCCCACCGTTCGGCACGAGATCGGCGGTGACCGTCGAATACATCGGAATCGTGGGCTCATCCGAGGCGATTCCGGACAGCGACGCCAGCACCTCGTCGCGCAGCGGATCCATGTGATGGCTGTGGAACGCCACCGCGACGTCGAGCATGCGGCAGAAGATTCCGTCTCGCGCCAGGCCCGCCGCGATCTCTTCGAGTGCGTCGGGATCGCCTGCCACAGCGGTGGATTCGAGGCCGTTGAGCGCGGCGATTTCGGCCCGCCCGTGATAACCGGCGATACGCTGTGCCGCCTGGTCGACGGGCAGGCCGACGGCGAGCATGCCGCCTCTGCCGGAGGCGCGCTGCTGCACCCGGCTGCGATGGAAGATCACCCGGACCGCGTCCTCGAACGACAGGGCATCCGACACGCAGGCGGCGGCGACCTCGCCGATACTGTGCCCGATCACCGCCACGGGGGTGATACCCCAGCTGTGCCACAGCGCCGCCAGCCCGAGCTGCACCGCGAACAGCGCGGGTTGCGCGATGAAGGTCTCACCGATCCGGCTCTCGACCTCGTCCCGGCCCAGTTCCTCGACCACACTCCAGTCCGCATACCGGCGCAGTTCGGCGTCGACCCGCTCCACGGTCCGCCGGAACACCCGGTTGTGCGCGAGCAGTTCCCGCGCCATACCCCACCACTGCGAGCCCTGGCCGGAGAAGACGAACGCCACCGAGGACATACCGGACGATGTCACACCGCTACGCAGCGTCTCGGGCTCCAACCCTGCGGCCATGTCGCGCAAGGCCTCTCGCAGTTCCGCCGTGGACGAACCGACCACCGCCAGCCGATGGTCGTAATGCGACCGTGTGCGCGCCTGTGCGGAGGCGATCGCGGGCAGCCCGGCCGTCGTCGCCGGATTCGCTAGGAAATCGGCGTAGGTCTCGGCGTAGGCGCGCAGCGCGTCCTTGGTCTTCGCGCTGAGTGTGAACAGTACGGGCGCAGCGGTCTCGGTCATCGAATCCTGCTGCGGCACCGTAACTCTCGGACCTTGTTGTGCCGCGACCGTTGGGTTCTGCAGTGCCGCAATCCTCGGGTCCTGCTGTGCTGCGGCCTTCGAATCCTGTTGTGCCGCAGCCGTGGGCGGGCCCTCGAGGACCACGTGCGCATTGGATCCGCCGAACCCGAAGGAGTTCACACCCGCCAACCGCGGACCCTCACCAGGCCAGGGCTGGCGGGTCTGTGCGAGCCGCAACCCCAGTTCCTCGAACGGAATTTCCGGATTCGGCTGCTCCGCATGCAGATTCGCGGGAATCTCGCCGTTGGAGAGGACCAGACAGGCCTTGATGATCCCGGCCATGCCCGCCGCCGCCTCGAGGTGGCCGAGGTTCGACTTCACCGCGCCGATGATGCAGGGGCCGCGGCCGTTTCGCCCGGCGCCCAGCGCCTTTCCCAGCGCCCGCGCCTCGATCGGGTCACCGATAGCAGTTCCGGTGCCGTGCGCCTCGATATAGCCGATATCGGCAGGGTCGACACCCGCATCCCGGCAGGCGTCGAGAACCATCCGGGCCTGGGCGTCTTCGCTCGGCACCGCGATGCCCCGGGTGCGGCCGTCCTGATTGACCGCACTCCCGCGGAGCACCGCGTAGATCCGGTCGCCGTCGGTGACGGCCGCCGACAGTGGCTTCAGCACGACCGTGCCCGAACCCTCACTGCGGATATAGCCGTCGGCGTTGCGGCCGAACGATTTCGAGCGTCCCTCGGGCGACAGGAAGGTGCCCTGGCTGAACCCGACGGTCCCCCCGGGCACCAGCACCGTGCTGACCCCGCCGACCAGTGCCATCGTCGCCTCGCCCGAACGAATGCTGCGGAGCGCCAGGTGCATTGCCACCAGCGAGGACGAACACGCGGTATCCACCGTCATACTCGGGCCGCGCAGGTCCAGCAGATACGAAACCCGGTTGGCCACAATGGCGTTCGTGACCCCGGTCATGGTGTGACCGCCGATCAGATTCCGGTTCTCCGCACCGAGTTGAATCACGCTGTAGTCGTGGCCGGAGACACCGGCGTACACGGCGACCTGCTCACCGGCGAGGTGTTCGGGGACGATTCCCGCGTCCTGCAACGCTTCCCAGGTCGTCTCCAGGAACAGCCGCTGCTGCGGGTCCATCCGCGACGCCTCGGTCGGGGTGATGCCGAAGAAGTGTGCGTCGAACGATGCGACATCGTCGAGAAAACCGCCCGCACGGGTGCGCATACGACCGGGCCGCCGGGGATCGCGATCGTAGAAAGCCGTTGCAGACCAACGGTCTTCGGGAACCTCGCTGACCGCGTCACGTTCTTCTATCAGCAGCCGCCAGAAGTCGCCGGCATCGTGTACCTGTCCGGGGAACCGGCAGCCGATCCCCACGACGGCAATCCCCTCGTACTCGGCCCGAGCGGTATCGATCGGGGAGCTGGGACCAGAATTCATCGCGTAACCTTCGTTTTGCCACAACACGTAGATCAACTCGGAGCTGCGTGACTACCCTGCCGGAAACCTTTGGGATCCGCAGCTTCGAACAGTAATGCGTCTGGCCCGATGCCGTGTACGACGAGGTTGCACGACAACCGCCGATCACATCAGCGGGACGGGATTGGATCCCGTCCCGCTGTTCGCCGACAAGGTGGAAAGAGCTGGTCTCGCGCAGCGGGTTCAGCGAGCGATCCGGACGGGTTGCGGTCCGGTCGAGGCGACGACTGCCTTCCCCCTGGTGAGCGTGACGGTGACGGTGCCGCCGGAGTCGTTCGGCAGCGCCCGGCGCCGGGCGCGACCAGCTGACCCGACCAGGCGTGCGCGGCGCCGTCGCAGTCGACCAGGACCGGCCCGGCCAGCTGTATGGCGATCGGCCCGCCGATACCGCCCTGGAACATTTGCGTCAGCGATCCGTCACTGACTCATACACTTTCTGCGGTTCACTGGCTACGTCCACTGATCTGGACGGCGTCTGTCCACGAATATGGACGGCACTGGAAAATCGGACAGGGGTAGTGTCCGCGGATTTGGACGGCGCCTGTGTGGGTCCAGACGGGTGATGGCGGTAGGGGCGCGGGCCGGGGTGTGTTGAGGCATGGTGGGAAGCCATGGCCGACAACGGGATACGTATCGACGTTAATGAAGCCTTGGGGTTGGTAGAACTGCTGGAGTTCATCCGGGACTTCTTCGGCGCGGCGGGGCCGGCGGTGACCAAGGCGTTCACGGCGTATGTGGGGACCGGCGCGCATTCGGTGGGTGATTTGCGGTGGTGGTATAGCCGGTCACCAGCACGCCCGCGTCACCGTGCGGCACATTGGCGCCTGCACCGGCCGTCGAGGATCAGGGCGCCGAGCGAGCGTATTCGGCGGGCGTCAGGCCGTAGGTCTTCTTGAAGGTCCGGATGAAGTGGCTGCTGTCCGAGAACTGCCAGTAGGCGGCAAGTTCGGAGATACTCAGCAGGTTGGGTGACGTGGTGAGAGCGAGTCTGGCCTCTTCCAGCCGCCGGTGCCAGATGTAGGCGGCCACCGACTCCCCGACCGAGGCGAACGCCCGTTGCAGAGTACGGATGGAAACATTGAGCTCACGCGCCAGCATCGTCGGAGAAAGGTCGGGGTCGGCGAGCCGGCGGTTCGCGAGATCCTTGGCCGCCTGCGTGAGCGCGGCAGTCAACTGGGGTTCCACGTCGTCGAACCTGCCCAGGGCCACCGCCTTGACGAACTCGACCAGGGCGTTTTGCGCGGCGCGTTCACCTGCCTCGCTGAGGTCGGCCATCGTTTCGCGGACCATGTTCGTGTGGGCCACCAGCAACCGGATCTCGGCAGAGTCGGCCGGTCCGGTGATGGTCCGGTTCCGGAGCAGCGGTTCGATGGCGGTCTGCGGCATGCCGAGAATGATCTTCGCCGTCGTGTGTGGCTGAGTGTCGAAATGCTTCGGTTGCCTGAGCTGCCGGAGCAGGAACTGCCCGGCCGACACGGTGTGCTCGCTGCGACCGGACCGGTCGCCCCATCTCCAAACGCCGCGCGACACCACGTACAGCTGGATCGCCCCGTCGACACCGTCGGCCGGGCGTTCCGTCCGGAGGGGCAATACGCTGTGCATGTCGATCATTGTCAGGTCACGCATCCGGGCAGCATGGGTCCTCACCCGGTAGTCGCCGACCGTGTCCGGGCTGAAGGTAGGCATCGGTTGGTCAGCGCCGAACCGCGCCCCCCACTCGCGCCCGAACGCGTCGAATCCACGCGCTGCCTCATCCGAGACGGTGAAGTCCACGGAAATCTCTCGCGACGCGCTCGAATCCGCGTCGCGGCTCCCAGTTTTGGGCTGACCCAAGTCAGAGGCTGTCACGTTCGGCTGTTACCTAACATCACGGGTTTGATGCTGGATCCTAACCACACCGTGGCCCGGATGTCCTGTCTACGTCGCGATGTGGTTCACAGCGCGCTGCTGACGCTGTCAACGGACGTCGGGACTTCAAACGAGCCTGGGAGACAAGCGATATCGAGGCCCTGATCGGTTTGCTCGATCCGACCGCGACCGCCGACAGCGGTGGCTTGGTCCTGCGCCACCCGATTATCGGCGGCGAGCAGATCACATGCGCCTGGATCGAAATCGCTGCCCGCGGCCCCGAGATAACGCTGCTCGAGCGCACGGTAAACGGCCAACCCGGCCTGGTGGCGCAGCTCGACGACACCATCGTGTCGGTCTATGCCTTCGACATCGCCGACGGCCGGATCACTCGCATCTGGGTGACCTGGAACCCGGAGAAACTGCGGCCCTGGACCGTCGACTGAACCGACGCTGACCATAGCGATCATAAGCGGTCATTCAACTCGCTTCGAGATCCCGCATGATCAGGTCTTGCAGCGCGATTGCCGAAGGAGTGCCCGGTTCGGCGGAGTATAGGCAGATCGCCCAGACACCCGGATCGGCGGGGAGGGGGATGAATTCGAAGTCCAGGTGCAGTGTGCCGACAAGGTCGTGGTCGAGGTGGTATCGGCCGTGGGCGGTGTCATTGACGTTGTGGGTTGCCCACATGTCGCGGAATTCGGGGCTGCCGGCGGTCATACGGTGCAGCAGCCGGATCAGGTCCGGATCGCCCGGCCGCTGTCCGGCAACCAGCCGAAGACCAGGTCGATCCATGTGCGTTCGTCCTCGGGCAGCTCCGCGAAATCAATGCCGAACACCGGTCGGGTGGCTCGGTTCCACGCGAGGATGTTGGTGCAGTGTTCCCACCACGTAGGCCGGTGTGCTGGTCAACGAGTCCAGCAGTTGCCGCAACCCGGCCCGCACGACCGGTCGGTCGACAGTGGGGGCGTCGAGTTTCGGTGGCCACGCAAGATTGTGCAGGTGCAGCCGCTGGTCGGGGCTGAGTCGTAGTGACGAGGCGACGGCGTCGATCTACTCCAGCCCCGTCGTTCACCATAGATTCCGGCAGTCAGATCACCGCCGCAACACCCCGAACGCTGCCGGAGCGGTGAACGTCACCGTGACCGACCCCGGAGGCACCAGCAACGCCACACCCTTCACCTACATCCCGTAATGGGATAGCCGATCGTCGAAGACGAGTGCCGCCTGTTCATGGCTGGTCTGCACGCTGTGCGGTGGGTTCGATGCTGGGGAAGCCCGGCCTCGAATACTTGGACTACCAGCCCTGGTGAAACCCCTACGGGCCAGGGGATCACAGCGGTGGCAGGTAGGCGACCTGCGCCATTTCGTTGCCGCGGGTGCGGGAGATGTACATGCCGCGGCCCGGGGGCAGCTTCATCGGGCGCACGTCGCCGAAGAGCCGGCCCTCGTCCCGCGGGCCGGACATCAGCAGCACGTCCACCGACATATTCTTCATGGTGCCGAGCACCTGATCGAACAGGGCGCGCGAGACACCACCGGTGCGGCGGGTGATGATCAGATGCAGGCCGATGTCGCGGGCCTGCGGCAGGAATTCCAGCAACGGCAGCAGCGGATTCGAGCCGGTGGTCACCATGTCGTAGTCGTCGACGATGATGTAGACCTCGGGCCCGCTCCACCAGCTGCGTTCGCGCAACTGCTGCGGGGTGATGTCGGAGCCCGGGATGCGGTCGGTGAGGAACTTGACCAGATTGTTGATCATCGACCCGCAGGTCTGCGAGGACGTCGAATACCCGGCGAGCTGCTCACCCTCCAGAACGCCGAGCATGGTCCGGCGGTAGTCGACGAGGACGACGACGGCCTCCTCGGCGGTCGAATTCTCGGTGATGCCCAAGACGATGTTGCGCAGCAGCGTGGTCTTGCCGCACTCCACGTCCGCGAACGCCATCAGATGCGGTTCGGCACCGAAATCCAGTACCAGCGGCTCCAATTCGTCCTCACCGAGTCCGACGACGACGCGGGTGGCGTTCTGCTCGATGCCGCGCGCGGCGGCCGTGGCCAGCAGTTCGGCCCGATCGAGCTGCGCCGGCAGCATCCGCACCTCGGGGGCGCGGCGGTCGCCCCACAGCTGTTCCATCGCCTGCCGGGACGCGGCGACACCCTCGGACAGATTCGACGGATCGGTATCGGAGTCCAGCCGCGGCAGCGCCATCAGCAGGTGCAGCTGGTCCGGCGTCAGGCCGCGGCCCGGGCGTCCGACCGGTACCAGAGCGGCTGTGCGGCGGCCCATTTCGGAATCGGAGGGATCGCCGAGCCGCAGCTCGAGCCGGGTGCCGATCTGGTCCTTGACCACCGGCCGGATCTCCGCCCACCGGGCCGCACCCAGCATGAGGTGGATGCCGTACGAAAGACCCTGCGCGGCAATCGCGTTGATCGAGCCCTCCAGGGTGTCGAATTCCTCGCGAACCGAGGCGTAGCCATCGATCACCAGGAAGACATCGCCGAACCGGTCCTCCTCGAGGGGATGACCGGGCGGCAGGGTGCCGTCGGGCCGCAGATCGGCGAACTTGCGGCGGCGGAACTCGGCCATCGACTCGATGCCGAGCTCGCTGAAGCGCTCCTCGCGCTGGCGCATCAGCGCGGTGAGCTCGGCGATGGTGCGGCGCACCCGGTCGACATCCAATCGGCCGGCGACCGAGCCGACATGCGGCAGCCCGACCAGACCGGCCATGGAACCGCCGCCGAAGTCCAGGCAGTAGAACTGCACCTGCTCGGGGGTGTGTGTGGCGGCGGTGGCGATGATGATGGTGCGCAGCGCGGTGGACTTGCCCGACTGCGGACCGCCCACCACCGCGACATTGCCTTGGGCGCCGGCTAATTGGATGGTGAGCACGTCGCGGCGCTGCTCGTAGGGCTTGTCGATGATGCCGATCGGCATCCACAGCTGCTGGTGTCGGTTCACCGGCGAGCGCCAATCCGGATCCGGCAGCAGCATGTCCACCGAGGGCGATTCGTCCAGCGGCGGCAGCCAGACCTCGTGCGCGGGACGGCCGTGCCCGGTGAGGCGGCCCACCACGACCTGCAGCAGTGTGTCCGGAATGCCTTCCTCGGCAACCGGTTCGGCGGGCGGCGGAGGCGGCAGTCCCAGCGGGTCCTCGAATTCCGGATCCGACAGTTCGGGCATCTCCACCAGGCCGGCGGTGAACACGGTGGGCGAGCCGCTCGGCGCGCGGCCGTCCTCGCTCACCGGGCCGCTGCCGCGCGGCGGGGTGTAGGGACCCGAGACGTAGGTGGCGTTGAACCGCAACGGATCATCGGCGTCGGTCTTCAGATAGCCGGAGCCGGGAATGCTGGGCAGATGGTAGGCGTCGGTGATGCCAAGCACCGCACGAGATTCGTTGGCGGAGAAGGTGCGCAGGCCGATGCGGTAGGACAGATGCGAGTCGAGGCCGCGAAGTTTGTTCTCCTCCAACCGCTGTGAGGCCAGCAACAGATGTACATGCAGCGACCGGCCCAGCCGGCCGATCATCACGAACAGATCCGCGAAATCTGGCTTCTGCGAAAGCAATTCGGAGAACTCGTCGACCACCACGAACAGTGCCGGCAGCGGATCCAGCGCCGCACCCGCGGCACGGGCCTTCTCATAATCGGTGACGTTGGCGAAATTGCCCGCCGAGCGCAGCAGTTCCTGGCGGCGGTTCATCTCGCCGGCCAGCGCGTCGCGCATGCGGTCGACCATGGAGAGCTCGGCCTCCAGGTTCGTGATGACCGCGGCCACGTGCGGCAGCGGATCCAACCCGAGAAACGTTGCGCCACCCTTGAAGTCGACCAGAATCAGATTCAGCGCATCCGGCGAGTGCGAGGTCACCAGCGACAACACCAGTGTGCGCAGGAACTCCGACTTACCCGAACCCGTTGCGCCGATGCACAATCCGTGCGGACCCATGCCGTTCTCGGCGGACTCCTTGATGTCCAGCTCGACCGGCGCTCCGTCGGGGGTGATGCCGATCGGCACCCGCAGCCGCTCCCGGGGGGTGCGCGGGCGCCACACCTTGACCGGATCGATCTGTGCCGCATCGGGAATCTTCAACAGCGCCATCAGGCCGGGATCGACGCGGGTGTCATCGCCCAGGCTCACGATCTGCGCGGCGGTGGCGATCCGGAAGCGGGCCAAGGTGCGGGCGAAGGCCTCGGCCTCGGCGATGCTCACCTCGTCCACAGTGGCGAAGCGCTCCACGCCGGCCGCACTGCGCGCGCTCACCGCGCCGTCGGCGACCACCAACTGCAGGCCGCGGCGGGCAGCCAGGCCGTTCTCCGGCGCGGTCAGATCCAGCACCGTCACCGAATCCAGGCCGGACTCGCTGACCAGCCGCTCGGTGCCGTTGACGAAGCCGTCGTCGATGATCACCAGCAGGTGCGTGCGGCCCTGGGTAGGCTGCGGGTTGCGCATGAACCGCCCGCGCTCGAGCAGCTCGGCCGACAGCGCCGTCTCCAGCTCCCCCAGCGAGCCGTACATCATCCGAGCCGAACCCATGCCGTCACGCACCGTCGAATGTTGCAGCTGCGGCAGCCATTTCGCCCACGACCAGGCCGGACCGTCCGGATCCGCGCATACGATCGCCACCGCGACGTGGTCAGGACCGTGAAATGCGCTGAACGCCAGGAGCATTGAGCGGGCCAGCATCCGGGCTTCCTCCGCAGTGCCCTCGATGTTGATGGCCGGGAACGCCCGCAGCGACACCGCGGTCGGCAGCCCGTGCACCACCGAATGGGTGCGCAAGAAACGCCGCAGCGCCACCGTCGACACCGGTTCCAGATCCTCCAGCGGGCCGGTCTCCGGCCGGGCCAGCTTGGTGGCGAGCCGATGGCTGCCCACCCCGACCCGCACGTGCCCGAAGTCCGGGTCGTTGGGGCGGCGCTCCCACATCCGGCGGGTGCCAACCAGCGATTCCAGATCGGCCGGCTCGGGGTGACTCCAAGTCAGCGATTCCAGCTGTTTGAGCCCGGTCCGGCGGGTGTCCTTGCGGATCTGATCCAGGTAGCGGAAGTAGTCCTTGCGCTCCTCGTTGAGCTCGGTCGCCGATTTCGGTCCGCCGCGCCCGAAGCCCATCATCATGCCGGCCATCGACATCAGCATCATCATCGGGAACATCAGCATGAACGGGTTGGACAACAGCTGCTTGCCCATCATCACAAACAGCGCCAGCATGCCGACCACTGCGACCACCATCACCAGCGGCATGAGCCGGGCGAGCAGCGGCGCCGGCAGCGGCCGTGACACCTCCGGCGGCGGAGTCAGCGTAATCTCGCCACCCGGCGCGCGCGGCGGCGCGATCCGGGGGCGGCGGACGAAGCCTTCGGTAATCATGGGTCTGCCTCGCGAATCTGTGGTCAGCGCTCGCTGTCGAGCAAGGACTGGTCGATTTCGTGGTCGCTGTGCCGGCGCCGGAACGGAATCGCCACCAGCGCACCGATTCCCAGCACCGCCACCGAGGCGGTGGAGCCGATGATCGCCCAGCGCCGCGGCCGCGGGTCCGGGGCCGGCGGCACATAGGGCGCCGGAATGTCGTGTCGCACAGTGGCGGCCGGATTGACCGGTTGCGCCGGCAGCTGCGCGGTGAGCGCGGCCACCAGATCGATCAGCCCGTGCCCGACGCCGTCGTCGCGGCCGGTGCCCGGCCCGTGTGCGGTGCGTTCGATCCGGTCGATCACCTGTGCGGCGTTCAGCTCCGGGAACCTGGCCCGCACCAGCGCGGCCAGCCCGGACACGTACGGCGCCGCGAAGCTGGTGCCCTCGATATCGTGCGGACCTTCGCGGGTCTGCACCGCGTCGATCAGGCCGGTGCCACCGCGCTTACTGTCCAGCGAGGTGATCTGGCGGCCGATCGCGGCCACCCCGATCCAGGGACCGCGCAGGGTGAGCTCGGACGTGGCGCCGGTCGGGTCGATCGAGGCGACCGACAGCACGTACTTGTCGAACCAGGCCGGACTCGAAATGGTCTGCACGTCCGACCAGCCCGAGCCACTGTTCTGCACCTGGCAGGCGCCGTCCTGCTGCAGGTTGCCGGCCGCGGCCACCACGACGACGTTGTGGTCGAAGGCGTATTTCACGGCCGCGCCGAGCGCGCCGTCGGCGGTGTCGGCGCCGGCCGGGGTGCAGGCGACCTCGGAGATGTTGATCACCGTGGCGCCCATGTCGGTGGCCCGCACGATGGCTGCGGCCAGTGTGAGCACATTGCCATATCCGGTACCGGTGATGGCGCCGGGCACCTGATTGCCGACGGCGCTGTTCTTCACTTGATAAGCGAGGCTGAGCTGGCGGATGGTGAGCACCTGGGCATCGGGGGCCACCCCGACGAAGGCGTCGCCAGGGCTGGGCTGCGCGCCGATGATGCCGGCGACGATGGTGCCGTGACCGTCGCAGTCCTCAGTGCCGTCGGTGGTGGAGACGAAGTCGCCGCCGGCCTGCAGCCCGGGCAGCCGCGGATGCCGGTTGACCCCGGTGTCGATGACGGCGACCCGCTGACCCGCGCCGCGACTGAACTGCCAGGCCTCGGGAAGATTCAGCACCCGCTGCGCGACCGGCGGCTCCCGCGGCGGGACGCCCTTGAGCACCGGTTCGGCGCACTGCACCTTCTGCTCGGTGGGCTCGAGCGGGGCCGGATTCTGGCTCAGCGCCAGGGCGAGGCCGATGGCGCCCGGGTCGACACCGGGCAGTGGGACAGCGCCCGCCGGTCCGGGGACGCCGAGCATCGCGACAACGAGAACCGCTGCGGCACAACCGATTCGCGCGAACCTCATCAGATGTTGCGCGCCATCGAGTACACACCCATGATCCACAGCACCAGCGGGATCACCAGGATGATCAGCAGGTATTCGAAGATCTCGCCGACGCGCCGGGCGATCGGGGTGATCTCCACGTGCGGGCCGATGACCCCGAAGGCGACGGTGGCCGCGGCGAAGACGAGCAGGACCACGGCGGCAACCAGCGTCACCCCAGGATGCTCGTACGAATTCCCCAGCGCCACACCGGCCACGACCGCGGCGAAGGTGACGGCACCGCCGGCGATCAGCGTCCCCGCCTGAGTCAGATCGGCGAAGGACCGGCCGCGCAACGCGAGGATGATCGCGAGGATGACCGCCAGCGCCAGCCCCTGCCAGCGGGCGCCGCCCAACGTATCGGCCGCACCGACCCCGCCGAACACCGCGGCGATCGTGCACGCGCCCAGTAGGCCGGTCTGATACTGGTTGGCGGCCTCGGCGCGGCGGCCGAGCCCGACCGCGGACGGCAGGGCCGTCGCGCCGATCGCACCGATGCCTTCGATGGTGGGGCTGGGTTCGTGATCGGCGGGATCGATGGCCGCGCCCGCGGTCGGCACCGGCGGCACCGGAAGCCGGGCCAGCAGCGCGGCCAGCCGCGGCACCATCGACAGCAGGATCAGTGCCCCGATCGACATGCCTGCGGCGATCTTGGGCAACGCCGGATCCCAGATCATGCGCACCGCCGAGATCACCATGCCGATCAGGCACACCGTGATCACCAGCGAAAACAGGGTGGTGCCGACGCCGGTGGCGCGATACCCCACCGCCGCGGCGACCAAGGTCACCGAGAAGGCAAGCAGCAGATGCGGACTGCCCAGCGAACCCGGAGCCAGCAGGGCGGCGCCGCTGAAGAACAGCACCAGCGCGGACAGCGCCAACCACACCGCCGAGAGCGTGTCCGAGTAGCGCCGGGCCGCGATGGCCGCCGCCGTCAGGGCCGCCACCCCGACGCCCAGCGACAGCACCGAGGGCACCCAGCCCGCGCCGTTGGCGCGCACCAGCGTCAGCAGCAGTGCGGCCAACCCCACGGCGATCACGCCCGATACCAGCCCGGTCCAGCGGGCCGCACTCGGCGACCAGCCCCGGAACGAAACCGTGGTCAGCCGCGATACCGCGTCGATGACGTCATCGAACAGCGCCGGGGACTCCTTGGCGCCCACTGCACGTAAAACCAGCAGGTTACCGTCGCGTACCTCGGCCTCGGTCAGGGTGCGGCTGGGCGGGATGGCCTCGCGGCCGAGCCGGGCCAGCGTCCAGTGCTGGGCTTCCGCTGGGCTGGTGTCCTCGTCGCTGTCACCGAGATCCGGTGTCCGCGAACCGATCAGCGCAACCAACTCACCGATGAACGACGCGATCGGGACAGACACCGGCAGTCCGACATCGAGTTGAGTATCTCCCCCAATGACGGACACGCGGCACAATTCGGGTCCGACGACCGCTCGGCGGACGGGATCAGGCGCGGTCAAATTGCCACTCTCACTTTAGTTGACGATCTCACTTGGCAACCTCTCGGTGCCGACCATAATGTATCCAGCAGGCAGCAAACTGCGCCATCACCAGGCAGTAACTGCGCCATCATTAAGCAGTAACTGCGCCATCATTAAGCAGTAACTGCGCCATCACAACGATGGTCAGAGTGAATTGAATTCGCCATTACAACAGAAACATTCGAGGATAGGCAGCTATGACCGGCAACCGCCAAGCACAACGCGCATTCAAGGCCGGTGTTCTTTCCCTGGGACTGTCCATCGACGGCCAGGAATCGACCCGCGATTTGGAGTACGCCAAACTGGCGTTCCAGCGGGCCACGGAGTGGGATCCGACGATGTGCGATGCCTGGCTGGGCTTGGCCGCCGCCGGCGAGGTCACGTCCGCGGTGGTGAACTCGCTGTACGAAACCGCCGGTTCCACGCTGTATCGCGAACAACGCCGCCTCGGGCTGCCGTCGCGGGCGTTGGCGGGGCGGTTTTCCACCGGGCTGTACATCGACTATCCATTGGCCAACTACTCCGAGATCTGTGTGGCGCAGGCGACGATGCTGATCGCCGACAAGCAGTTCGACGAGGCGGTGCGGGTTCTCGATGGGCTCGCCGACTATCAGCGCACCCAGACCGGCGTCGACGTCGGCGCGGATGCGCGACTGGCCGCGTACACGCGCGGGGTACTGCACTACAACACCCAACGCTGGCCCGACGTGATGACCGTGCTCGCCGGCTCCGAAAGCTGGGACGACCCTTTCATGACCGCAGGCGCGCACGTGATGGTCGGGTCGGCGTGCGCTCAGTTGGGCCTGTTCGGCGAGGCGATCCGGCGTATGGAGCTGGCCGAGCGGGGGCCGATCCCCGCCGCCCGCATCACCGCGATGTTCTGCCGCGGGTTGTGCCTCCGCGAGTCCGGCAGCGGGGAAGAGGCGCAGCGCCTGTTCGAGAAGGTGCACTCGCAGGCCCCGGACTTCGCCGCCAACACCGAGGCCATGCGGGACCGCGGCTACCGCATCCAGGTCACCAGCCGTGAGCAGATCGAGGCCCGAACCGACAGGTGGGACCCTGCTTCCGCACCGTCGCTGGAGGACACACAGGCCGCCGAAACCGAGGACCGGGCCAAGCGGATCCTGGCCGAGGCGCGCGCGGAGCTGGAGCGGCAGATCGGCCTGACGGCGGTGAAGAATCAGGTGGCAAAGCTGCAGTCGTCCGCGCAGTTGGCCAAGATCCGCGCCGAGAAGGGATTGGCGTCCGCACCGCGCGGCAACCACCTCGCCTTCACCGGGCCGCCCGGTACCGGTAAGACGACCATCGCCCGTGTGGTCGCCAAGATCTACTGCGGGCTCGGGCTGCTCAAGACCGACAAGGTGGTCGAGGCCAAACGCATGGACCTGGTCGGCGAACACCTCGGATCCACGGCGATCAAGACCGACAAGCTGATCGACTCCGCGATGGACGGGGTGCTGTTCATCGACGAGGCCTACACCCTGATCCAGACCGGGCTCTCCGGCGGGGATGCGTTCGGCCGTGAGGCCGTCGACACGCTGCTGGCGCGGATGGAGAACGACCGCGACCGGCTCGTGGTCATCATCGCCGGCTACGACGGTGAGATCGACCGGCTGCTGGCCGCCAACGACGGTTTGGCGTCGCGCTTCGCCAAGCGGCTGCAGTTCCCCTCCTACACCGCTCCCGAACTCGGCCAGATCGGACGGGTCATCGCCACCGCCCGCGACTCCGAACTCGCCACCGCCGCACAGGAACTCCTGGAAGAAGTGTGCGAGCGGCTCTACAACCTGGAAAGCACCGACCAGAGCGGCCAACCCCGCCGCGGGGTCGACCTGGCCGGCAACGGTCGCTTCATCCGCAACATCATCGAGGCCGCCGAGGAGGAACGCGAATTCCGCCTCGCCAACGACGACACCCTCGATCTGTCCGAGGTCGACGAATCGGTGCTGATGCGGATCGAACGCCCCGACATGCAAACCGCACTCGAAGGCGTGCTGGCGTCGCTGGGGCTGAGCCAGCAGCTGAACTGATCCCTCGCCATCCCCCGGTACGACATCTCGTCACCCCGGCATGCTTTTAGCCGGGATCCACTGTGCCCCGGCGAATTCCGGCTGAAAGCATGCCGGAATGACGGGGGCTCGCATGCGGACGGCGGAGCTGTCAGTTGCTGTTCTGGGGCGGCAACGTGTCGTAACTGGCCAGGGCATCCTGGCGGGACAAGGTCGGCCCTGGCACCAGCTGGCTCACGACCGCCCACGGCGCCAGGCGCGGTGAATCACCCAGGCCCAGCAGCTTGGCGGTGTTGGTATCCGGTATGCCGTAACGGATTCCGATGTCGCTGATGAAGAACAGGCCGTCGCGCCGCACGTTGCCCGAGGTCATCCCGGTGGCCTGCACGAACTCACCGGTCGACGGCGGCACGTACACATTGGAGACGTGATCGGCCGAGCCGGCGCTGGCCAGCTCCACCGGCTTGGCCGGATCCGCCAGCGGCAGAAGAGCGCCCAGCAGCAGCGACACCCTCGCCTTGTCGGCCGGATCGCTCTTGGCGTCCGGCGACACCAACCCGGCGTCCTTGTGCCAGTTCACGCAGGTCACCGGGGCATCCTCGGCCGCAACGATTTTCGGTACCTCGGCCGGGAATTGCGCGATCTGCAGATCGGTCACCACCGGCACCCCGTCGAGCAGATCCGGTGGGACGGTTTTGATCTGGCTCATGCCGTGCGAATCGGCATTGCGCAGAAGCGCGGCGGTGAACGGCGAAATCCGCTGCACCCCATCGGAGAGCACCGCGTACAGCTCCGGCTTGTCGCTGTCGTTCACACCGGCCACCGACACCACGCCGCCCACCGGCACACCCGACAGCTTGCCTGGGCCGGGCTTACCGGCATCCGGAATCGACGGTGGGGTGAGCGGCGGCACCGCGGTGGCGGCATTTATCAGGC
The DNA here is from genome assembly GCF_053602975.1 of Nocardia sp. NPDC004278. NCBI lineage: Bacteria > Bacillati > Actinomycetota > Actinomycetes > Mycobacteriales > Nocardiaceae > Nocardia > Nocardia sp. NPDC004278. The sequence continues at coordinate 7,742 of NZ_JBSGEQ010000037.1, read as the reverse complement.
CGGCGCCGGCCGGGCGGGCCGGATGCGCTGACAGGTTGAGGGTGCGGGCCAGCACCGAGTTGTTCGGGTCGATCTCGGCGCGCTTGCCATCGTAGATCAGGAAGGTCTGGTCGGCGCGGTACACCAGCACGGCCTCGTTCGCCCCGGCCGAGTGTATCCGGTCGCCCAGTCGCGGCGGCCCGGCCAGTACCGTCGAGGTGGTGGAGGTGACCCCGGTGAAGCTGCCGGTGGCCGAGAGCTGCACCGCGTCGCACAGCGTCCAGTCCGAGCGGGAGCCCTGGCTGGAACCCGGAAGCGATTGCGGCGCACCGGGAATGCCGAGCAGCGGGCCGCGCGGCATGGAGCCGAGCTTGCCCTCCTTGATCGAGGCGGGCGCTTCGTTGCTGCCGGTGATCAGCCGGGCCGAGGCCAGGTTCAGCACCGGGTGCAGGGTGGAGCTGCCGGACTTGTCGGTGACCACCGCGTAGAGGGCGCCGCTGTCCTTACCCATCACGATCTTCGACTGCCCGATCGCGCCCTGCGGGCGGATGAACGCCAGGATCGCCGCACCGGCAACCACCAGCAGCCCCAGGATCGCGCCCACGACCAGCGATCGGCTCTGCGAGCGCAACGGATCATGCAACATGCGCACATCGCGGCGCACAAGGGCGTGGTCGAGGCGCCGCAGTAGAAAGCGATAGCCGTTGACCTGAGCCCGGGTGGTCAGCTGTGCCGGCACCTGCTACCCCTAACTAATAAGTGTGCTCTGGCTCAAAGACTATGTGGTGCACCGCCGGGACGCCACTTACGGCAATTTCATACCAATCCCGCCGGCTCCGCCAGCCAGCCCCCTCGGAACGAGTAACGTTATTCGCGCCGAATCGGTTGCGGGGCACGATACTCGCGAGGCCGGCCGGCGAGTTTATTGGTCAACGGCTGGTTCTACCCGCGGCGGATAATTATGAACAAAACTGTGAAGGAGAAAGACCGGTGACAATGGTCGACGAAACGACGACCGCGCACACTGGTCCGGAGAATCCAGGTGGCGCACCAGCATCCACTGATGAGGGCACGGCGCCCACCGGCGTCACCGCCGCGCCCCGAGCGGCCCTGCGCGACGAGGACTTCTGGCTGTTCCGCGACTATCCGCTGTCCGTGGTGACACCGGTGGTGCTGGTCACCGCCGCGGCCACCTGGGTTGCAACGGTTTTCGCGCTGCCGCTGGCGGCCGTGGCCGGGATCGGCGCGGCCGTGCTGTTGCTGGGGCTGGCACCGATGCGGCGCCGCGCACCTCGCTCGCTCGCCGGAATGTGCGCCGGCGCCGTGGGGTTCCGGTGGTACCGGATGCGGCACAATCCGAGCACCCGGCCGCCGGAGCCGTTCGACGTGCCGGTGCCCGAAGGCGGCAGTTACGGCCTGCGCTGGGACAACGACCGGCTGATCACCATGCTGCGCATCGAGCCGCCGCCGGACATGGTGACCTGGCTGCGGCCCGGCTCGCTGGATGCCGGGCAGCTGCTGCCGCTGGGCGAGGTCGCGAACTGCCTGTCGCAGTTCGACATCACGCTCTCCTCCATCGACGTGATCAGCGCCGGGGCCCGCACCGCCAGCAACGGGCCCGTCGCGCAGATCTACGACAGCATCCTGGGGCCGCTGCCGGCCATCGCCCGCCGCACGGTGTGGCTGGTGCTGCGGCTGGATCCACTGGCCAATGCCGAGGCCGTCGCCAACCGCAGCGGCGGCGGGGAGGGCGCGCTGCGCACCGCGATCATCGCCACCCGCCGCGTCGCCAATCGCCTTGCCGCGCACGGCATCACGGTGTCGGTGCTGACTGCCGCCGAGATCAACACCGCGGTGCAGCAGCTCACCCACGGCATCTCCGTCGATCAGTTCACCGAGACCACGGCCTCGCTGCAATACCAGGGCGTGCATCTGACCAGCTACACGATCGGCAACGATCTCATCGGCACCCGCGGCTTCGCCGATCTGTGGTCCACGCCGAGCCTGTCCACCACGATCGCGGTGCGGTTGCGGCCGGTGCCGCCGCGCGGCGACCAGCGCGCGGTATCGGGGCTGGTCTCGCTGAATGCGCTGGTGCGCTTCGACACCATGACCGCGCCCGAGGGTGCGCCCGTGCCCGGCCTGCGCCGGCTCCCCGGCCAGCAGCGCCGCGCGCTGCTGAACACGCTGCCCATAGGCACCCCGGACCGCCCGGCCGACGAGCAGCGCGGCCCGCTCGACGCGCTCACCGATCTCACCGTGCCCACGGCCGGATGCGGGCAGCTTATCGGCGCCGACACCACCGGCCAGGGCATCGCGGTGCCGCTGCTCGGCGAGGGCACCCGCTATCTCGAGGTGATCGGCAATCTCGATCTGGCACAACAGGTTGTGTTGCGAGCGCTGGCGCTGGGCGCGCGGGCAGTGGTGCACACGACCCGCACCGAGGCCTGGTACACCATGGTCAACCACGTCGGGGCGCCGCATGCGCTCTCGCTGGCGCCGCGCTCAATGGGGACACGGGAGCCCACCAGCGCGCCGGTCGAGCCAGCCAGTGCGCCGTATCCGACGACCACGATGGTGGTCTTCGACGGCATTACACCGACCGCACTGCCGGGCGGAGCCACCATCGTGTACGTGCACGCGGACGAGCAGGGCCACGCGCCGTTCGATGCGGATGTGACGCTGATGCAGCAGCCGTCAACACCGAATCAGATCACCGTGCGCACCGCCGCCGGATCGTCGACGGTGCAGATGGTGACGACGCCGGACGAAATGCAATACATCGGGGAATCATTGGTCACCCGGGAAGCGCAGTGACGCACGGAAAGCGGTGGGCCGGTCGGCGATAATTTCGCCGACCGGCCCACGCTATAACGCTGTGCGAACTCAGAAACCCGAGAAGCCGTCCGCGACGACACCGTCGGCCTGACGCGCACGATGCATCGCGTCGTTGACCGAGTCGTAGAGCTTCTGCAGCACGACCAGGTTGTTGTCGTACTCGTCGGACCAGTTCTTGAAGACGCCGTCGAAGGCGGCCTTGGCCTGATCACCCTGCAGGGCCTGGTGGAAACGCTTGGCCGTGTCGACCAGGTTGCTGGCCTCGTGGTTCAGATCCTTGTGCGCACCCTCTAGTTCATCATGCAATGCGGTCATAGTGGCGGGGTCGTAAAGAATGTCAACCATGTGTGAAACCTCGTTTCGAGTCTGGAATTTCTGATCGGAATCGCCTCGTCAGCGATCGACTCCGTAAAGTGGGCGCGAACCGCAGAATTAGGTCTGCTGGTCCATGCTCGTGATGGTGTGACCGCCCTTGTCGACGGCATCGCTCAGCGCGTTCAGCCTGCCCTTCAGGGTTTCAGCCTCGTTGTGCCATTCGGTCGCGGCCTTCAGGAACGACGCGTTCGCGTCACCCTTCCAGCCCGCCTTGGCGCGATCGGCCGAGTCCTCGATTTCCTGAATCTTGTTCTTGATCTGGTTGATCGCATCGTGCATGTCTTTGACGACATTCTTGTGCTGTGTGTGGTCCAGGGCGACGACGTCGCCACCGCCCATGAAGTTCACCATTTTCCGAACCTTTCCTCATCGTTGAATTCAATCTCGGCGATCAAAGTCCGATCGCCCGTCGAAATAGGAGATGCATACATATTTCGCAGGAATCAGTCCGTCAGCCACCTTCCCCCGGGCAACATCTCGACCACCGTGGAAAGAGCTTCCGCGATTCGACGATCGGTACCCGGTGCGACGGTGGACCAAAGCTGCTGGTCCGGCGCAATTCCCGCGGTGACGAGAACTCGCCCGCGGCCGGTTTCGTAAATGGCGATCGCGCCGGGCGAACGGATTGTCGAACCGTCCTCGTGCGCATAGACCACTATTTCGGCATAACCACGGCAGGATGCGAATGCCAGGCCCAATACCGTGGCATCGCGGTCGGCGACACCGAGCGCATAAAGGGCATCGGCGTAATCGACGGCCGTGGTGGATTCGTCCAGTCGCTGGGCCAGTTCGTCGGCCGGGGCGCTGAAAGTCGCCACATCCGCAGGCGTGCCCGCGCCCAGTGCCTGCAGCAGCGGGCGGGCCAGCGCGGTGCCCGAGCCGTCGGACCAGATCGCCTCGATGTCGAAGCTGTCGCCGGTGCGCACGGCCGCGGCATGCTGTTCGCCGCGCCGGGCCACGCAGACGCGTACCACCCTGGCGGATGGTAAGCCGGCGGGGCGGGTGAGCTCAGTCGGCTGCTCGGGCGTGGATTCCGGTTCGGCGTCCGCGGATTCCGGTGCGGTGGCATAGATCCGGGCGACGATCTCGCGATCCGGCTGAGACAACGCGAACAACGCCAGAGCCAGTTCGGATTCCACTTCGCCATAGGGGTCGAGGACACCGGCGGCGGTCAGGTCCGCGGTCGCCCGCTCCTGCGCATCGCGCCAGTCGTCATACGAATCATGTTGCGGCGCAACGGCGAGCACCACCGGCAGAGTTTGCACCCCGAGGCGCTTGGCCACCGCGAACAGACCGTCGTTAGTCAGCGTCGTCATGGCGCACCCGTACCGGTAGCACCCGGCTCGACCGGCGGAGCCGGTGCGGCCACCCCGCCCAATACCGCGGGGGCGCTGACGATTCTGGTGTCCACGCCGAGTTCGTCACGGCCCGTGGTGGTTTCCTTGACGAGACCGGACCGATGCTCGGCCGCGGTGCCGCCGACCGGGGCACCCGCAGCCATCGGCGAGGCGATCGGACTGCTGCTCGCGGACGCGGTGGTCACCGGAGTCGACTGTGTCACCAGCGCTTCCGTGGTAGTCCGGGTCTGCACCACCGAGGGCGCCCGATACACCGTCTGTACCGGCGGCATGGTGAACGTGGGCGGGGTGAAGTTCGGCATGGCCGGCAGCGCACCCAAGGACATCGTGGGCGTCGCGACCGTTTGGGCGGCAGCCTGTTCCGCGGCCAGCGCGATACCGGAGGTGAGCGCCGGCGGCGGTGCCTGCGTCCAGGGTTCGGCCAGCGGTTCGGTCGCCGCCTCGTAGGTGCGCATCACCCGCGACGCCGCGGCCTTCGCGACATCGGCGTCGGTTTCGGTGGTTGCCGCCACCGCCTTGATCGGGGCGCCGAGCGCGGTACCGATCTGCTCCAGCGAGCGCTGCACCGCCTCCAGGATGGCGATGTCGGCAGTGTTCGGCATCGCCAGCCGGGCGATTTCGTAAGCGGCAGCCTGGCTCGCGGCCCGGGTGGCGTTGTTTGCCGCCTGGGCGGCGGCGTCGGCCAGCCAGTCTCGCAACTTGCTGATCCGCTCGTGCACCGCATTACTGCCCTGCGACTGCCAGGCATTCTGCAGCGCCGCGAGGATCTGCTGGTACTCGACGACCGCTGCACCGAAGGCGAGCGACAGCCGCGACCAGCTCGCGCCCGCCTCGGCCATCGGCACGGGACCCGGACCGGTGGTCAGCTCGTGCGCGAGCCGACCGGCCTCGCGCGCCTCCCAGACCACACCGGTGAACCCGGGCTGTGGTGACTCGATCATCGTCGGTAACCCTTTGTCCGAATCGCGCTGCGGCTCAGACCGATCGGGCGACGTGCGCGGCGCTGTCGCTATCGATCTGCTCATAGTGGCCGGCCTGGGCGCGCAGCGCGGCGGCCAGCTTCCGGATCTCCTGCACCCCGGCGGCGGCGCTGGTGGTGTAGGACTCGGCGACCCCGTTCATGGACTGCGCCGCGCGCAACGACACCTCCTCCGCGCCCGCGGGCGCGACGGTCAGCGTGGGCTCAGCGGCCCGCAGCTCGTCCTCGAGCCGCTGCGCCAAGCCGTCCAGGCCGGCGGCCGCACCACGCGCCGCCGCGGGGTCGAAATACACCCCGTCGAAATTATCCGTACCGGCCATGACGACCTCCCTCATTTGTTATGAACTCAGGTCGGTGGGTCCACCGCCGGAGTGTTACAGCGTGAATTCCTTATCCGCCGGGGGTTCAGCGGTCTGCTTGCCTGCGGCGCCTACCACCGGCAGCGTGACCCCGACGACCGGGCCGACTACGGCGTCGCCGTTGCTGCCCGTCACCAGATTCGCCTGGTGCGCCGCCTGCCCGGTATCCCGCACGGCCGAGGCGGCGGCGCCGGCAGCACCGCCCGTCGGCAGCATGCCCGGCGAGGCACCGGACGAGACCGGGCTCGACATCGGCTCCAGTGCGGAAAGGTTTGCGGCCGCGGCCGTTTGGGTCGGTATGCGGGGCGCACCCGTGGCGCTGGTGCCGGTCCAGGGGCTCAACGGCGTGGCCGGGACGCCCAGTACCGGCATACCGCCGCCACCGACTCCAGCACCGCCGAGACCACCTGGCACGCCGCCCCCTCGGGGGAACGACGCGGGCGACATCGAATCCTTCTGCGCCGCATCGATCGACTTCGGCGCGCTGAGCGAGGTGTTCGCGGTCTGCAACTGCTGCGCGGCCCGGGCGCCGGTCTGCGCCACCTGTGCCAGCGGCTGCACCAGTTGCATGAGTTCTTGCAGACCTTGGGCATTGAGGCCCTTGGGCGCGCCGGTGATCGGGATCTTGGTACCGACATGCGCCATATTCACCGAGTGCACGGCCATCTCGGCGCGCGTCTTACCCACCACCGCAAGGCCCTCGCTGATCGCCTCGATGGTCGAGGACAGCAGGAACGCCTGACCAGGCGGGGTAACCAGGAACGGCGCCACCATCGCGGTGGTGGTGGCGTACTGGCCCACCACACCCGCCATCAGCGCGTTCCCGGTGAACATCGAGAAGGCGGCGTTGCCGAGCACGGCCTGCTGACCGCCGCTCTGCGTGGCCAGCTCGCCGCCGTTCACCTGTGCGGCAGTGCTTTTGGTAGCGGCCGACTGGGCGCCGTCGCTCTGCCAGAGCTGCATCGCGATCTGTAGGGCCGTGGTGCCCAGCTGCATCACGATCTGCAGGCCCTGGGTGATGCCGTTGAGCACGTGCATCGGATCGATCGCGGGAGCCTGCCCGGCGACCGGGCCGGGCACGCCATTCGGGGGCATCGGCGCGGCGGAGTCCTGCGGGGTGCCGGGGGCGTCAGCACCATTGGGGGTGGGCAGGCCGTTGTGGGCCGGGGCGGCCTCGGGATTCGCTGCCGGGACCGGAGTTTGCGCGGGCGCGGCCGGCGCGTCATGGACGGCCGGGGTGCCGATCTGACCGGTGCCGAAGGCGCCCGCCAGATCGGTCAGCGGGCGCATCAGCGCGCCGATGTCCAGCGGCGGGAGCGGCGGCAGGCCCGGAAGCGGCGGTGCCGGCGGAATGATCGGCAGCTGAGGCAGGCCCATCTGATGCAGGATGTGACTCACGGGCTGGTCCAGCATCGGGGCGAGGTTGCTGCCCCGAAGCAGTTCCAGCACCGTGGGGTCGAGCGAAGGCTGCGACATCGTCAGGCCTGACGGCCGATGTCGTCCAGGTTCGCGGCCGAGCCGCCGTCGGTGTGCTCGTAGTGGGCCGCGGCCTCGTGCAACGTCAGCGCCGTGCCGGCGTGCACCGCGGCCAGCTCGTTCACCGAGGTGATGTGGTTGAGCTGCGCGCCCGCGTACGAGAACAGGAAATCCTGCCCCAACAAACCGAACACCGGCACCGCCGCAGCCATGGTGGCGGCCTGGTCGACGTTACCCAGCGCGGCCACGGTAGTGGCCATCGTCGCCGAGGCGTTCCCGAATTCACGAATCGCGTCGGGTGTCGCTGCGATCCTGTCCATCGAAACTCCACTCCTAATAATGGCTGTCGATCCACAGTGCATCGTAAACATACCGGAC
>NZ_JBSGEQ010000036.1:0-78863 GCF_053602975.1 Nocardia sp. NPDC004278 | reverse complement strand
TCGAGTGCGATGGCATCCCGGCAATGGGCAGTTCCGAAGCCGAACCGGCCACCATCCTCGGCGCTGCCGGTCAGGGTCCGGCGAACAAGCGTTCGTACGGTAGGCGTGGCAGCAGCCGACAGCCCTCAATGGTGTCGCAGATCAATTCGATTGTGTACCAATGCTTTCGCCGCCAGTCGTGGATCAAGTTGCGGGCCGCTACCGCGGTGGCCGTGTAGTCGAAGACCACGCCGGCCAGCCAGATCCGCAGGTGTACCTCACCTGTGGGCGGGAGCAATGCTCACCGGCGCCGTCGGATCTCGGATCCAGAGGGCGATCACCGAGCTCAGCGACCGCTACCCCACGATCTACGCGACGCACGCCCCGTTCGCCTGGCAGCGCGGGCTGCGCCACCACACCGCGATCCTCGAGGCCGTGCGCACCTTCGACCCGCACAATGTCGGGCACGCGTTTGGGCATCACCTCGCGTACGCCGCCCGGGCGCTGATCCAGAACATCGACCCGGCCTACACACCGCACCTGCTGAACCAGACCCTGCACATGATCGGCTCGCCCGATCAGGACGAGGCCCCCGCGGACGCGGCCGAGGCGGGCGCGCTGGTGCCCTGAGAGGACCACACCGACGAAAAATCCCCGGGCGCCGGTGGGAAATCTCTGGGTCTCTGTCCGTGGAACATCTCGACATCGGCACCGCAGACACCGGTGGCCTCGACCTCGGGGACGCCGGTCTCGGCATCGGAGGCGGGGACGGTGAACTCTCGCAGCTCGAGATGGCCCGGTTCGGTGATGCCGCAGGAGGTTGCGGTCAGGGGAAGATCGGATCGGTCACGAGATCATTGCCTTTCAACGTGTTCCGTACCAGCTGCCGTAGCCGAGCTGACGACCGGCGAGGTCGCGCAGGATGTCCTCGGTGCCACCACCGATGGCCAAGGCGCGAACCTCACGGTATAGGCGCTCACTGGCTGGTCCCTGCATGAAGCCGCTGCCACCGAGGATGGTGACGGCACCCTTCGCCACATTGTCGAAGGTGAGAGTGGCCTGGACCTTGAGCAGTGCCAGCTCGGCCGGTGTCGCCTGCCCTTTCTGGAAGCGCCAGGCACACAGTTCCGTCATGGCCTGCGTCGCGTCGATCTGCCGGGTGAGGTCGGCGAGCTGAGCACGGACGAGTTGGTGGGAGCCGATGGTCTTCCCGAAGGTCTCCCGCTCGCCGGCGTAGCGCGCAGCCTCGTCGAGGCACACACGGGAGAAGCCGGTGCATTGCTGGGCGACGCCGAGCCGCTCGACATTGAAGCCCGCCATGACCTGCCTGAATCCCTCGTTCTCGGGACCGATGAGGTGGGTGACCGGCACCTTTACGTGGTCGAAGTAGATGGTGGCCGTATCCGAGGAGTGCAGACCCATCTTCTGCAGCGGGGTGCGGTCGACGCCTGTACTGTCGGCCTCGATGAGAAGGATCGAGAGACCGCCCATGCCAGCTCCCCCGGTACGCACCGCAGTGAGCAGATAGTCGGCGCGCATGCCGTTGGTGATGTAGGTCTTCTGGCCGTTGACCACATAGTGGTCGCCATCGCGCACGGCGGTCGTGGTGAGTGCGGCGACGTCGGAACCGCCGGAGGGCTCGGTGATGGCTAGTGCAAGGATCTTGTCGCCGGCGATGACCTCGGGAACGACACGGTCGCGTAGCTCGGGACATCCCAGGTCGATGACCGGTGGCAGGGCGACGGTATGGGTCAGCAGTCCCATCATGAGGCCGCCGGAGCCGGTGGCCGCGATCTCCTCGATCTTGACGAGGTTGTGGAACTGGTCGTGGCCCTCGGAAATGCCACCGTACTCCTCCGGGAAGCCCAGGCCGAGGATTCCGGCGTCGCCGGCCTTCTTGTGGAACTCGCGAGGGATCGATCCCTTCGCTTCCCAATCCATAATGTGTGGAACTGCCTCGCGCGCAAAGAATCCGCGCAGCGAGGCGGCAAGTTCCTCGTGGGTCTCGTCGTACCAGGGGGAACGGGCACGCCATTGCTTGAACAGGATGTTCGTCATGCGCCCACCCCCTGGTGAACGGCGACGAGCCTGGTGCTGGTGAGTTCACCGCGTTGGAGACGGCCGATCAGCCGGCCGAACAACGCACCACCCTCGAGGACGTCGACATCCAAGTGGCACAGCCCTGCCGCCGCGACGTCGAGGACGAGCTCACCTGGATCCGGCTTCGGGTCCGGCAATTCGACGAGTTCCAGAGGCTTCCCTGCGTCGGTGAACTGCCACGCCCTCATACGGACACCTCGGCAAAGACTGAAACTGAACAGGCTACTTCGCGCATTTGGAATCTCCTACTCGGCTGAAGGCCATGACGCTTCCAACCATGTCAGATGTTCACCAGCGCGGCGGTGGTCGGGTCTCACGTCGTGGAAGTCGTCTCGAAGCACGTCGCCCCCTACCCATCGCCATGGTCTCCAACGGTCGCCGGCAGCCCACCGTCTTCGCCCACGGACACCCACCGCGGACCCATTCGCTCCACGGCGCTTCGGGTAAGGGCCCGTACAACTGTCCCGACCGTTACGCGCAGGGGCCGTGCAGATGCGGTAGGTCATCGGTTCCAAGTCGAACCGAACCGGAGATACCCGCTGCTCGCACGGCATGTCCACACCCGCCGGCGCAAGTGCGACCGACTCTGCTGGTACGACAAGGAGTTCCACGTAGGCGCCACCGTCGCCGGCGAGGATCACCAGGGCGACAACCCGGTCGCCGACGGACGGGCGACTGTCCCTCCCGGCCCCACCTCGTCGATGACGCCCGCAGCGTCCATCCTGGGCACGTGTGGCGGACCCGGTATAGACCGGCCGCGCAGGGGCATCGTGCCCGCACGCAGGATCAGGTCCGTCGGGTTGACCGTCGCCGCGTGCACCCGGATGCGAACCTCGCTTCACCCAGCTCCGGATCCGGGAGGTCCATGACTTCAACGGCCTCGGGCCCGCCGAAGTCACTGTCGGTCCTCGGCCACCCTCCCCACACCGACGTAGACGGCCGAGGTCGTGGTCTCATCCACCGAACCGGAGCTCTTCTCGAAGCACGCATACCGTGCCATAGTGCGGGGCACCCGTCCCGATGTGTCCCGGTTCCGTGGCAAGCGGCGCCCGGACCATCACGCATCGGCGGACACCTACGATGCAGGCTGAGGAGGCCACCATGTCCGGACCCCTAGAGGGCATCCGTATCGTCGAGCTGCAAGCTCTCGGACCGGTCCCGCACGCCGGGATGCTGCTGGCCGACCTCGGTGCGGAGATTGTCCGTGTGCTCCGGCCCAATGCCCCGGCCGCGGAGCATGATCCGGAATCTCCTGTGCTTCGCGGCCGCACCTACGTCGAAGCGGACTTGAAGAACCCCGGGGACGTCGCCGCGGTCCTCGACCTCGTCGCCGGTGCCGACGTTCTCCTCGAGGGAAACCGGCCGGGCGTGACCGAGCGTCTCAGGATCGGCCCCGACGAGTGCCTGGGCCGTAATCCGCGCCTCATCTACGGCAGAATGACCGGATGGGGTCAGACAGGTCCGCGGGCCCACCGCGCCGGCCACGACATCAACTACATCGGACTCGGCGGCGCGCTCGCCGCGATCGGCCCCCAGAATCGACCGGCGATCCCGCTCAACCTCGTCGGTGACTACGCGGGTGGCTCGCTCATGCTCGTCATCGGCGTCCTCGCGGCTCTCTCGGAACGGGAGAAATCCGGTACGGGCCAGGTAGTGGACGCGGCAATCGTCGACGGTGTCGCCGCCGTTCTCCAACCGATCCTCGATATGCGTCGACAGGCCCTGTGGGTCGACGAGCGCGAGGCCAACATCATGGACGGCCACGCTCCCTTCTACCGGACCTACGTGTGTGCCGACGGTGGGCACCTGGCGGTGGGATCCATCGAGCCACAGTTCTATGCGCAGCTCCTCGACGGCCTGCATCTGGACCCGGCCGACCTTCCCCACCAGCACGACAGGTCCAGGTGGCCCGAACTTGCCGACCGATTCGCCGCGATCTTCGCCAGCCGCCCCCGCGCGCACTGGGAGTCCGTCTTCGATGAGACCGATGCCTGCGTCACCCCCGTCCGCGACTTCGCCGAGTCGGCATCGGATCCGCACCTGCGAGCGCGCGGCACCCTCTACGAAGACAACCGGGGTAGTACCGTGGCCGCCCCCGCGCCGCGGTTCTCACGGACCGAGGTGGCGATCCCGCGCGGCGGCGAAATCGTCGGATTGCGCGAGATGGGTTCCAGATGGGGAGGTCTCACGAGATGACACAGGTCTGTTCTGCACTCCCTGCGGCGCTGTCACCGTACATAAAGCAGAGCGCGACAGATAGCCTGAGAGAGTACAGCGATGAACGACAGCGAGCCGACCGCCGACCTGTCTGCCGCAAACGGTCGAGGCCCGGCCAGCAGGGTTGACGTCGCGGTGTAGCCCACCGTGTGCGTGGGCGTAATCCAGCGCAGCAGCGATGTCTGTGGTGATCCGTGTCGCCCGGGTGGGCGGTTACCTCCCATGGATCGAGCCGGCTGGCATCATGGCCTTCGATGTACTGCATGGCGACCCACAGGTGGCCGTCGTGGGTGCCGCGGTGGTGGCGGCACTGGCTTTCCTCTCGACTTTCGCAGTTTCGGGCGAACGAGTGTTCGACGCCCCGATCAATCTCGTGGGGCGCGCACTCCGGTCGGTGCGGGTCGGCTCCGCTCGACGATCCACGCAGCGATCTGGGCGCGCGAGGTGAACCCGAGTTTGGTGAGAATGTGTTCGACATGTCCCTCGGCGGTGCGCTGGGAGATGCTCAGGCGGGCAGCGATGGCCCGGCTGGTCAGGCCCTCGGCAACGAGGTCGGCTACCTCCTGCTCCCGGCTGGTCAGCTCCGCCGAGGGACCCGAACGGCGAGCTGCGGACCGGCGTTGCTCTCCCAGGGCGTAGTCGATCGCGGCGCCGAGATCCAGTAGGGCGCCTTCGCGGTGGGCGGTCTCGAATGCTTGCCGACCGAGTGCATGACGTGCCGCCCGTTCGCAGTCCTCATGGTGGACCGTCAGGTTCGGGAACGGCACCGTGGAGGTGCCCGTCGACTGGGACAGTGCCTGCGCGGCGCCCAACAACACCGCGGCGCGCCGCGCGTCCCCCTGAGCTCCCACCATCCATGCCAGTGCTTCCAGAGCCAGCGCGCCCATCACCGAGTCTTTCAGTTGCCGGATCAGCTGTAGCTCGTGCCGCAGCAGCTGCAGCGCGCGGTCGCGATCGCCCTGGCGCCACGTGGCAACCGCCGTCACCCACAAGGCGTATGACCGATGTACGGAATCGCCGGAGGATTCGGTGATCGCGAGGACCTTTTCTTGGTACGAGATCGCTGTTGCGCTGTCGTGCTGCAATTCGTATGCCCAGATGAGCCCGAGCAGTGCCCAGACCTGCCCGGAAACGTCGCCCTGCGCGGTAAACGATTCGAGGGCGGCTTCCAGGGGGGCGCGGGCGCGGCGAGGGTCGCGGTCGCGAATCCTTTGGATGCCTCGAGCGAGGTCCGCGAACGCGTGCACGATCGGGTGCTCGGTCGTTGCGGCGAGCGTCCGCGCCTGCGTGCTCAGTGCGGACGCCGCGCGGGGGTCGTCTTGGAGATCGGCCACGGCGCTGGCGCGCCACAGTGCCTTCGCACGTACCGGCGTGTCGGTCGCGGGTCCGTCGGCGAGGGCGCGGTCGAGCCAGTGCCGCGCCTCGCCGGCCTGTCCGTGGGAGAGCCAGAACGGTTGCAGGGCAGCCGCGAACGACAATGCGGCGTCGGATTCTGCTTCGGTGTCGGTCAGGCAGAAGTTCAACGCCTCGCGCAGGTTGGGTTGTTCGCGGTCGAGGCGGGCGATCCAGTCGAGCTGGCGGGGGCTGATCCAGTCGGCGTCGGCGCGCTCGGCGAGCTTGTGGTACCAATCCTGGTGCCTGCGCCGAATTTCCCGATACCGGCCGGCTTGCCCGAGTTTGTCGCGGCCGTAGTCACGTATCGTCTCGAGCAACCGGAACCGCACCACACAGTCCGATTCCTCGCGGATCAGGATGGACTTGTCGACCAGGGCGGTGAGCACATCGAGCAGATCCTCCTCGCCGAGGTCGTCTCGGCACACCTGTTCGGCGGCGTCGAGCTCGCAGCTACCGGCGAATACCGACAGTTGTGCCCAGACCTGTTGTTCAGCCGGGGTGCACAGCGAGTAACTCCAATCGATGCACCAGCGCAGGGTCTGCTGGCGGGTCGGCGCGCTACGGCTGCCGCGCGTCAGCAGCGCATACCGATCGGTCAGCCGCGCCAGGATCTGTTCGGGTGACAGCGCGCGCAGCCGGGCCGCCGCCAACTCGATAGCCAACGGCAGCCCATCGAGGCGGCGGCAGATCTCGGCCACAACGGCGACGTTGTCCTCGGTGAGCGCGAAACCCGGAACCGCGGCGGCGGCCCGCTCGACAAACAGTATGACCGCGTCGTAGCGCTGCGCACCCCGTAACGATGGCCGCCGATCCGGATCGGGAACCGTCAGCGGCCGCACCTGCAGCACCGCCTCCCCGCCGACGCTCAGGGCCTCACGGCTGGTGGCAAGGATCCACAGCCTCGGGCACGCCCGCAGCAGTGTCTCGGCAACCTTCGCCGCCGCATCCACGATCTGTTCGCAATTGTCGAGCACCAGCAGCAGCTGTCGGGATACCAGGTAGTCGATCAGCACGTCGAGCACGGGCTTGCCTTGCGGGCGTAGCCCTACAGAGCTGGCGATCACGCCCGGCAGCAGCGCACCGTCGTGCAGCTGCCCGAGCTCGACCAGCCACACCCCGTCAGGGAAGCCCCGCTGCGCGCCCGCCGCCGCGCGCAATGCCAGACGCGTCTTGCCTACCCCGCCGATTCCGGTCAACGTCACCAGCCGGGAACTCGCGAGCAGCCTCTTGGCCTCGGCCAAGTCGGTGCGCCGGCCGACGAAACTCGTCAGCTCATGGGGGATAGACCCTTTTCCGCTGACCGACAGCCCGAGCGGATCGGGCCCCCGCGTCGGCGAGTGGTCGGTGGTCAGGGGAACCGGGGTGGTTGCTTGTTGTTCGGCACCTGCTTCTGTTCGCACCGCCATCTCGTCGACCGGCAGCCCGCGCCCGGCCTGCAGCTGCTGCAGCTGCTGGCCCAGCGCCGCGGCGGAGGGCCGCTGCTCGGGGCTGCGGCTCATGGCGGCCTCGATCACCTGCGCGAGGTCCTCGTCGATGCTGTGCTCGCGCGGGTTCGGCGTCGGCTGTGTGGTGATCCGCAGAAACTGGGCCACCACCCGCTCGCCGCTGCGCCGCTCGAACGCCGCATGCCCGGTCAACGCGGCGAACAACGTCGCGCCGAGCCCGTAGAGGTCCGCCGCGGCCGTGGGTGCCTCCCCGGCCAGCACCTCCGGCGCAGTGAACGCCGGCGACCCCGCAACCGTGCCGGTCGCAGTGTGGAACCCGCCGGGGATGCGCGCGATCCCGAAGTCGGCCAGGGCCGGCTCACCGTAGTCGGTGATCAGGACGTTGGCGGGTTTGACGTCGCGGTGCAAGATGCCGAGCCGGTGCGCGGTCTCCAGCGCCCCGGCCAGCTTCACCCCCACCCGCAGCGTCTCCACCGCCGACAGTGGACCGTGACGGCGGATCCGGGCGTCGAGGGAACCCTGCGGATAATAAGGCATGACCAGATAAGGCAGCCCCGACGTGGTGGTACCGACTTGCAGCACGTCCAGGATGCTGGGCTGCCCGGTCAGCCGGCCCATCGCCCGCTGTTCCCGAACGAACCGCTCGCGGTTCTCCTCGTCCAGGGCGGCGGTGAGCACCTTCACCGCCACCGTCCGGTCCAGGGCAACCTGATCGCACCTATACACCACACCGAACCCGCCACGCCCGATCTCCTCAGCGGCGGTGAATCCGGCATCTGCAAGCTCCGCCGTGACCGCGGGGATCACGTCGCGTTGAGTTTTCGACGGATCGATATCGCCCATACGCGGGTCCTGCTCTATGACGTACCCCAGGATATCGCGCGACCGGGCTGCGGCGGCCACCAGAATCCAGCCGCCCGGGGGCACGGGCACGGCGCGTCTCACAGGACCAGCGCAGCTCGTGCACAAGCTGCCTGTCGCCACCGGCGACAGTGAACAGCTGGTTGTGCTCGCGCTCTGTCCGGACGGCGTTCTGTACGGCGGCAGAATCTCATGGCATGAGACTGTGGACTTACGGCCGACGCAGGGGGCTGGCAGGGTCGGCGCAGGAGACTTCATTATCTGGAAAGGCGACACATGTGTGCTGGTCGACTGTTGCTGATTCGTAGGTGGGCAGAATGAGAGCTTGGCAATTCCATGAGCCAGGCGAGCCGTTGGTGCTCGTAGATCTGCCCGACCCGGAGCCTGAGAACGGTGAGGTGGTCATCGCCGTCGAGGCGGCAGGTCTCTGTCACTCGGATGTCGACATGATCGAGGGCGGAGCTCTGCTGAAGCGACTGCCGTATCGGCCGATCGTACTAGGACATGAGGTTTCTGGAACGATTGTCCGCGTCGGTGCGGGTGTGCAGTCATTCGAGGTGGGCGACCGGGTGGCGGTGTACGGCCAGGGCCACCTGCTCGCCCCGCCCGGGTACGAACAGGGTCCACGACGGGATGGAATCGGTCAAGGGCGAGACGGCGGCTTCGCCGAGCTGACTACGGCTTGGGACTACGAGTTGATCAAGGTGCCCGATGGTCTACCTATGGACCAGGCGGCTTGCGCGACAGATGCGGGGATGACGTCGTACCACTCGGTCCGCGTCGCCGGCGCGGGCGCCGGACAGCGGGTGGGCATCATCGGGCTAGGTGGCCTCGGCTTCACGGGCGCACGAATCGCGCAGGTGCTCGGGGCGGAGGTATTCGCGGCCGAGACGAACACCTCGATCCACGATGCCGCGCGCGAGGCCGGTCTGGAGCATGTTTTCGCGTCTGCCGATGAACTGGCGGGACTGGACCTCGACGCCGTGATCGACTACGCCGGTTTCGGCACGACGACCGCTGCCGCAGTAGAGGCGGCGCGAGCGGGTGGACGAGTGGTTCAGGTCGGGTTGGGTCGGCCTACAGCGAATATCTCGACTTACACCCTAGTGCTCAAGCAGCTCTCGCTCGTCGGTTCGTTAGGGGGGACGCCGCAGGATCTGGCGGACGTGATCGACCTGCTGGCAGGCAACCGGCTCCGATTGGCGACCGAAGCCATCGGCTTCGATGAGATCGGCGAGCAGATTGGTCGGCTGCAGCGCGGTGAGTTGCGCGGTACGCGGCTGGTGGCCGTCGGACAACAGGACCGGTAGGAGTGAATGTGAGACTCGCTGTTGACAAACAGATCGAGGACCAGGAATTCCCGATTACCGCCCGTTCGTGCGTGCTGACCGCTCCTGGTCAGATCATGTTGCAGGACTTCACTATTCCTCATCCGGAACCGGACAGTGGTGTGCTCCAGGTAGAGGTGTGCGGGGTCTGTGGCGCGGACGTCGAAATCTTCAACGGACACGGTCCCGCGCACTTCGATCCGGTCGCGCTCGGTCACGAAGTGGTCGGCCGGATTCTTGCGATCGGCGACCGCGCCGCAGCCCGCTGGGGTGTCGCGGTGGGTGACAGAGTGGTGGTGAACGAGGTCATCTCGTGTGGAAACTGCCGCCTGTGCGCGTCCGGGCATGGCGAGATGTGCAACGGCTTCTTCGGTACGCAGGGCTCCCGTTACGGTTTCATCCCCATCACGACACCACCCGGAGCTTGGGGCGGATTCGGCACCCACATGCAGTTGCACCGCAATACTCGGCTGTGCCGGATTGCCGATCACGTTCCGACCGCGGTCGCGGCGATGTTCATGCCGATTGCCAACGGTGTGCACTGGCTGTTCGATCTCGCCGGGCTCCGTCCTCGAGCATCCGTACTCGTGATCGGACCCGGTCCGCAGGGCTTGGCGGTGACCGCTGTTGGTGTCGCGGCTGCGGGCTTGCGCATGATCGTGGCGGGCAGGCACTCCGACACCCATCGGCTCGAACTCGCCGCCCAGCTCGGTAGCGTCCGGACTGTCGATACCGAGAACGAGGACGTCGTCGAAGTGGTGACCGAAGTGACATCCGGTCTGGGTGCGGATGCCGTTGTCATCACCACGAGCGGAGCCGACGATGTGCTGTCGGTGGCCACCCGGTGCGTGCGAATGGGCGGAACGATCGTGCTGGCGGGCACGAACGGCTGGAAATCCGAACAGCGGTTCAAAGGTGACGCGCTGGTGTTCCGCAACATCACGCTCAAAGGGGCGCCAGGACATTCGCTTGGCTCGATCGATGATGCGGCGCGTTTGCTTGAAGCTGAATCGGAGCACTTCGCGCCGCTCGCAGGAGACGAGTATCCACTGACGCGGCTCGAGAATGCGCTGAGCGATCCTTTGGCATCGCAGGGTGGGGTGCACCGGAGTGTGGTCCCAAACCTGGCTGAGACCGGCCCGGCTGTACCCGAGTGAGGTATTTGGTCCGCGCGGCTGATAATCGGTCACTCGCTGCTGGGGGGCGACTGAGGGCCGAGCCGTTGTGCCCTTGTCGGAAGCTATGTGCGGCGGTCCGCCTATGTCCAGTGACTGTTCGGCCGGATCCGCTGGAATTGTTATCCCGTGTTCCAGGACGTGAGACGCGTCACTTCAGTGACGCGGCGACGCGAGGATACCGTCATTTTCGCTATCGGCGTTCACTGTCGTGGCAAAGATTTCTTGCCACGTAGTCTTTTATGAGGAGCTGAGAAAGATGATCCTGCATTGGTCATTCGCTGTCGATGATCCGGAGACCGTTGCAAACGCTCTTGCCGAGATCGTCGGCGGTGAGGTTGTCGAGCCGCCGATTCCTCCGTACAGCCCCGGCGCGAAGTGGATATGCACGTTCGATGAGTTCGGCTCGATGATCGAGGTCGCTCCACGTCGGGCGGTCTGGGTACCGGACGAGGTCGCTTCGGCGGTCGAGACGCTCTCGGAGGAAGAACCGCGCCGCTACACCTATAATCACGCATTGATCCGTTCTGCCGTGTCGATTGACCGCGTCAGGGAGATTGCGGAGCGGCATGGCTGGCACACCCGCTTCCACGACGGACCGTTCAAGTTCCAGGGTATTTGGGTTGAGAATCACCAGTACGTCGAATTCGCGTCCGATGACCTGGTCCCTCTGTACCAGAAAATCTTCGGGTCGGCGTCCTCCAAGGACCAGCTAGAGTCGCACAACCGGGGACGCGGCGAGACGTATGAACATCGGGGCACGCAGGCCTCACAGACCGAAGCGGTTGGTGAGTAATTGATCCCGATGCGGCCGGAAGGCGTTGAATAATGAAGGGCATCCGGGTTCTTGACGTCGGCTCCATGTATGCCGGTCCAGTGGTCGCAACGTTCCTGGCGGATATGGGTGCGGACGTAATCAAGGTGGAGCCGCCGCAGGGTGATTCGTTGCGGCATTTCCCTTTCTCATGGCCGATGGAGGGGCGCGGAAAACGCTCGGTCACATTGAACCTGCGTCGCCCCGAGGGGCAGGAGCTGCTTCGAAAACTGGCGGCGAGCGCGGATGTGCTCGTGGAGAACTTCACCGTAGGAACACTGGACCAGCTCGGCTTGGGCCCGGACAAGCTCCACGCGATCAATCCGCGGCTGGTGTACGTGCGGGTCACCGGATACGGCCAGGTTGGCCCGTACCGGGACCGGCGGGCGATGGATCCGGTCGGACTCGCATTTGGTGGCGTGAGTCACCTGCTGCGCAGCCGTGACGGAGTCCCCCAGCTCACTGGCAATCTATTCTTCGTCGACTATCTCGCCGCACTGCTCGGAGCATTCGGTACGGCCGAAGCGCTGCGTCGTCGCGATGCGCATCCGGACGGCAAAGGCGAGGTCGTCGATGTCGCGATGTACGACATGTTGCTGCGGATCACCGGATCGGAAGTGATCAATTCTACATTGGCCGCTGCGCGGGGAGAACAGGTTCCTGAACTCGGGACCGTGCCTGCGCCATGGGGGCCCTTCCGCGCGCAGGACGGAACGTGGGTGACCATCTGTGTGGTTCCGTATTCCGAGATGTGGGCGCGTCTCGTCGAGGCGACTGATGCGGACTGGGCACGTGACAGCGCTGGGCGTGCACGTGGCGAACTTCAGTACGAGGACAAGGAACTAGTCGATACCAAGATTGGTGAGTGGGTCGCGGCGCGGTCCGCGCAGGATGTCGTTGCTACGTTGTCCAGCCATGGCGTACCAGCCGCGATCTGCATGACTCCGCCGATGCTCGTGGAGGACGAACATCTGGCGGCAGTGGGTGCCTACGAGACACACCGCAGCCCGGAGGGGCTGGAGTTCATGATGCCTGCCCCGGTGCCGCAGATCGGATCGACTCGACCAAGGACCCAACGACCGGCTCCGCAGGTCGGTGAGCACAACGAAGAGGTTTACGGCGAGGCACTCGGCCTCACCAAGGATGCCGTTGCCGAGCTACGTGAACTTGGGGTGATCTGAACCCTGTGGGATCGCGATCCCAGACCGAAAGGCCCAAGGGCATGAGCGACAATTTCCTCCGGTTCGGCACTTTCACGCCGCCCTACCATCCGCTGGGTATCAATCCGACACTTGCTCTGAAGAACGACATTCGCACGGTCCAGTTGCTGGAGGACTGCGGTACGGCGAGGCGTGGTTCGGTGAACACCACTCCAGTGGCTGGGAAATTATCCCGTCTCCAGAGCTGATGATCGCTTCGGCCGCGGCGCAGACCAGGCGGATTCGGCTCGGGACCGGTGTCGTATCTATTCTTTATCACCACCCGTTCATGGTGGCGCAGCGGATGAGCTTCCTCGACTATCTCACCGAGAGCAGAGCGATTTTTGGTGTCGGCTCCGGCGGGTTGGCGTCCGACCTGTCCCGTAGTCTCGCAGTCGAACTCGGCCGTAATTGGATCCGGGTCAACGCAGTGTTGCCCGGAGTGATCGACACGCCGCTATTGCATGAACAACGTGCTGTCCGTGCCACGGCTGCGGGTGTCACCGCCGATGTCGGCACGGCAGAGCCCGATGAGTACACCGGGCCGAACCTTCTTCCGATCCCGTTGATCGACCCGCGCGAGGTGTCGAACGCGGTGCTGTTCTTTGCCTCTGACGAGGCACGCTACATAACCGGCGCGGAGCTGGCTGTCGACGCGGGAGCCCTTCAGGCTCCGGCGATTCAGACGGGGCGTTGAGTGCCGTGTGCCGCACTTTGGCCACGACGACCGCGTAGTGGCGGAACTTGGTGAGGGGCCTGCCAACATCGAGCGAATCTTGCTGTCGCGCTACCTGTTCGGCACCAATCCCGGTTGAAAGCCGTATGTCGGGGAAACCAGTCGATTTTGCTACTAGGAGTGCAATGTCCAAACTCCACGATCGGGTCACACCGAAATGGTTCACTGCAGCGTTGGCCACTACTGCCACAGACCATGAGGTGCACTGTGACGGTATCCGGATCGTGTACCGGAGTTGGGGCCCGCCGACCACGCACGGCGTCGTGCTGGTGCACGGCGGCGCTGCGAATACGCAGTGGTGGGATCACATCGCTCCATTTCTTGCGACTGACCGTAGGGTGATCGCGCTCGACCTGTCCGGGCACGGTGACAGCGGGTGGCGGCGCGAGTACGACCTCGACTGCTGGTCGCGCGATGTGCAGGCGGTGGTGCGGGACACCGGCCTGCACCAGCCGGTCCTGATCGGTCACAGCCTCGGAGGGTTGGTGTGCCTACACGTTGAACAGACCACCGAACTGCCGTTGGCTGTAGTGATAATCGATTCACTGGTGCGAGGGCCGGAAAACGGCCGGGTCAAGCAGTCTGCGAGACCATTGCGGGTGTATCCGACCCTGCAGGAGGCTGTGCAACGGTGGAGGCCACTGGCAGCCGACAGCGGCACGATACCCGACTTCATTGTCCGCCATGTGGCGCGCGAATCGCTTCGTGCGGTGCCGGGCGGCTGGACATGGAAGTTCGACCCCGCGGTGTTCGCATTCCGGCGACAGCGCCTGGATGAGCTGGCTCCCGCCCGATCTCGGATCGCTCTGATTCGTGCCGCGCACGGACCGGTCTCGCCGGAGGATCAATATGCTGCGGTAGCCGCACTCGGACCGGGCACTCTCGATATCGTCGTGCCCGAGGTGGGTCACAATGTGCCGCTCGAAGAGCCGATCGCCACCGTGGCTTTGCTTCGGGCACTGCTCGCGGTCCTGTCCCCGAACCACCAGTTCGCCGACCAGGCGGGGTGATACTCGATTGCTCGAAGAGGCGGCGGTGCACAAGCACTGCGGATCGCCGCCTCCTCGGCGCAAGCCGTCTACGCGAGGTATCCGCCGTCGACGACCAACTGGGAACCTGTGCAGAAACTCGCCAGCGGCGACGCGAAGAAGACCGCGGCGTTGGCTACCTCAACCGGATCAGCAGCCCGCCTCATCCTCAACCGGATCAGCAGCCCGCCTCATCGGAATCTCCGCGAGGAGTTGGCGCATTCTGTCGGGCGCGGTCTCGCGCAATCGCGGCGCCCAATCCGGTGGCAGCACCGGTGATGATGGAAACTTGGCCGCCCAGCAGGCCCATCTTGTCCTCGTTTCTCGGTATGGAGTCGTCCTCGAGGCGACGGCGTCAGCCAACGGAGTCGAGTTCGGTGAACAGTGCGTACGAGGGGTCCGACTCATCACGCCGCGAGCCCGGGACGCCCGACTTGCCGGCCGCAGATCCGGTGATTGATTCGGTCCGATCGCTCCAGACGAACACAGCGGTGCGGTGTGCGATACGCCACTCGCCGCCCCGGCGATCGAAACTGTCCAGGTAGCGGCCGCCTGCTCGGAAGGCGCCACGCGCAGGCGGGGAGTTACGCGCACTGTGCAGGGCGTCGACATAGCTTTCACTGGCGGCTCGGTTCCCATTGAGTCGAACGAAGATGTTCGACAGGGTGTGCACGGTGAAGTCATAGGCCGTGAGGTTCGCGCCGATCCACTCGACGAACTCGTCGACCCCGCCGCGTACCATGTCGCCGAAGTCCACCTCGGCGTCCGGCCAGAAGCATGAGCGCAGTAGGTCGAGGTCCATCCGATCGACGGCGCGACAGTACGCAACCAGCAGATATTCGATAGTTCGGGTGTCGTCTGCGGCACTTCGCGGGGGCAGGGAGATGTTCCAGTGCATCACTGCTCCTTAATTTTCTCGTATCTACTTCGATGAGCCTGACAGCACTCCCACGGCATGAGGACGACATGGTGTCACCAGTTGGAACCGGCGCCCGGGTTCACCGGTCTCGGTGCGTGAAATTGTCTCGTAGTGCTGAACGGTCGGAGACGGCGATGCTGGAAGGTGAACCTACGGCACACTGCGGCGATAGCTGTTTCATCCTCGAGGTGTGCCTCTTCAGCGCGGTATTTTCCGCCCCCGGAAGGAGACGATATGCGGAAGTTCGACGACGGACCGGTGAGTCCGTTCGCCGAGGAGGAGAAGGACGCACGCCGCAGCGTGCGTGCCTTCCTCGATCGGGAGCTCGAGCCCGACTACGAGCGGTTCGTCGGCGACATCGAGTACGACCGGAAGTTCTGGCGGAAGGCGGGCGAAGCCGGAATTCTCGGCTCGGCGATTCCCGAACACCTCGGTGGTCCCGGCTTGAGTGAACTCGTCTCCGTGATCATCTCCCATGAACTCGGTCGTTCGATCGGCGGCGCGACCGTCGGTAGCTCGATCGGCGCCGACCTCGCCACTCACGTCCTGATGTCGGCGGGATCGGAGCAGCTTCGACGCAAGTACGCCGACCAGATCATGGCGGGCGAGGTGACGCAGGCGGTCGGTATCACCGAGCCCGACGCGGGCAGTGATGTTACGGCGATGCGTACCACCGCAATTCGCGACGGTGACTACTATGTCCTCAACGGGACGAAGACTTTCATCTCCAACGCCGTCAAGGCTGATCTCATTTACGTTGTCGCTAAGACCGACCCCACCAGGCGGGGTGCGGGCATGAGCATGCTGGCGGTGGAGGGCAATCCCGAAGGCCTGACTCGGCGCCGGCTGAGCCTCATGGGCTGTCCGGCCTACGACATCGCCGAGCTCCACTTCGACAATGTTCGCGTGCCGGCAGACAACATCATGCTTGGCGAGGGCAAGGCGATGTCGGTCCTGATGAGCACGTTCGCACTCGATCGGCTCCAGGTCGCTGCTCGTGCGCTCGGTGAGGCCGAACTTGCATATGCCCTGACCGTAGAGCAGGTGAAGAACAGGGATGCTTTCGGGCAGAAGATCTTTGATTTTCAGAACACCAAGTTCGTACTTGCCCACATGCGTACCGAGATCGAGGTCGGTCGTTCGTTCCTCTACGACGCTATCCGTAAGTACCGCGGTGGAACGTTTCGCTTCGACGAGGCGGCCATGGTGAAGCTGTGGATTCCGCAGATGACGAGCCGCGTTGTCGACATGGCGGTGCAATTGTTCGGTGGCTCTGGCTATATGGACGAAATGCCGGTTTCGCGGCTGTACACCGCGAACCGGATGCACCGCATCTACGCCGGTGCCGATGAGCAGCAGTTAGTGGCCATCGCCAAGGAGATCTGACTGCCTGGAAGGCACGCTCCGGATCGGCTGGGGCGTGCCCGCCGGGGATCCGCTGATCATGCGAACCGATTCTTTGATGAGCACCGGGTTGTAGTCCGGATCGACTGCCGCGATCAAGGCTTGCGCCGCGAGCGCGATATGATTGCCGACCGTTTCGCCGACAGCCTGGGTGTCGTAGGTGCGTACCGAATCGAGAATCGCGGTATGGTGCTTCAGGCCGCGCTTCCACGCCAGGCGAGCATGAGCGGCATAGATCGCGCGGTAGCGATCTGCAATATCGCGGAGTTCGTTGATCGATTGTTCCAGCCTGTGTCCGGCGGGTTCGGTTATGGCGCTATGGAAGTCATGATGGGCCTTGCGCCAGCTCTGAAGGTCCCCGTGGCGTGCGGCTTCGTGCATGGCGATGAGATTATTCTCCATCTGTTCGATGGTCGCTGGCGTCGTGGATCGTAGAGCTGCCCGCGCCGCGGCTGCTTCGAGCAGGACACGACTTGCCGCGACCTGCTCCAGATCATGCAATGAGAATCCGCTGATTCGCACTCGCTTGTTGTGGCGTGACTCGACGAGACCATCACGTTCGAGCAGCCGCAGTACCTCACGTAACGGTGTCCGGCTGACGCCGAACCGCTTGGCGAGCTGCACCTGGGAGATGATGCTGTCGGGTGCGAGCTCGCAGCCCAGAATCGCACGACGCAGATCCTGGTAGAGCCGTTCCACGATCGCGCCGGGCATCTGGTCGAGCTCTGAAGTTGTCGTCGGAGTTGTCTCTGTCATCCTCTGCCCTCTCTGGGGTTGCGTACGACTGGCCCGCTGTTTCCAGAACAGCCTATTTTCGCACAAGTGTATCCAGTCTTGCATGCTGGATGCAGATCGGATAATCTGCATCCAGTTTGTTGTGATCTGAGTTACATGACTTGGCTTGGGTCCCTTCGGTAGCCAAGACAAAGGAGTTGATTATGGGTGGCTGGGTCGGCCGATACTTCGAGGACTTCACCGAGGGGGAGCGGATTGACCATGGTGTCGCCCGCACGGTGACCGAAGCGGACAATCACGTGTTCACGCTGCTGACCTACAACACGAATATGACGCACACGAACAACGAGGTCGCGGCGCGGACCGAGTTCGGTAAGCCCCTGATGAACAGCACTTTCACTTTGGCCATGGTCACCGGTCTCACGGTCCGCGACCTCAGTGAGAACGCTGTCGCGAACCTCGGCTGGGGCGAGATCGAGATCCTGAACCCTGTGTTCGCCGGCGATACCCTCTACGCCTCGACCGAGGTGCTGTCCTGCCGCGCGTCCAAGAGTCGAGCAGAAGCGGGCATCGTGCGGGTCCGCACCCTCGGTTACAAAGGCAGCGGTGAGCCGGTGATGCGATTCGTGCGCTCGATCATGATCTACCGCCATGGCCACGGCCCGCGGGCCGGGTGGCCCGCGCCGCCGAGCGTGGTCGGTGGAGCGAACGAGGCCGAGTGATGCCGGGTCTGATGGACGGCTCCTGTCGATTGGATGCACCACGCCGCGCGATGCTGTTCGTCCCCGCGCACCACGACCGATATGTGCGTAGCGCCGCGGCGTCGGATGCCGACGGGGTGGTCCTGGATCTCGAGGACAGTGTCCCGGAATCCGAAAAGGAAACGGCTCGTGCGGCACTCGGACCTGCAGTCGTTGCGTTGGGTAGGCTGCCGAGGATCCTCGCCCGCGTCAACCGGTCGGCGCTGGCGGCCGACCTCCAGGCATGCCGAACCGCGGGTATCGCGGAAGTGCTACTGCCCAAAGTGGATTCGGTTGAGGACCTAGTGGAACTCGATCGGGTCTGCCAGGTGCTCGACTACGACCCGGATATTTCGGTGCTCGTGGAAAGTGCGCGTGGACTTCGCCGGATCGATGAGATTCTCGCCCGGCCCGGGGTTTGCTCCGTTGCGCTCGGTGTCGAGGATCTGCGGGCGGAACTCGAGCTGCGGGCGCCGTATCCGGGTGGTACTTCAGCCACCGTGCTGGCAGCGCTCGCCGAGGTCGTTGTCGCTGCGGTCGCCAACGACGTTGTGCCGCTGGGTATTCCCGGATCTATCGCCGAGCTCGACGACCTCGATTCGTTCGCGGCGAACGCCGCACAGGCGTGGTCGATGGGCTTCCGGGGCAGCTACTGCATTCATCCTCGCCAGGTCGAGATTCTGCTTCGTGCGTATTCGCCGGACGACGCGGACCGCCAGTGGGCGACTGCCGTGGTTGCCGCCGAGACCGAAGCGCTCGGTGCCGGCCGCGGAGCCTTCGTCGTTGACGGTGCCATGGTCGATGCTCCCCTCATCAATCGAGCACGTCGCATTCTCAGCTACCCGAGCAACGGTGTCGTATCCGGCGCCGCACCTCTGCCCGCTCGGCGGCCCTCACCAATCAGCTCTTCCGATGAGAGGAACCTGTCATGACCGCAGTGGTCGGAAAACTCTTCACCGCGCTGGACTGCATCGCGCAGGAGGGCGGGGATGCGGTCAGCCTCGCGCAGCTCACCCAGCGGACCGGTATCCCTAAAGCAACGTTGTACCGGCTGCTGTGTGATCTGCTCGAGGCGGGTGTGATCGAGCGTGGCCGCAGCGGCTATTCGCTCGGCGGGCGACTGTTCGAACTCGGATTCGCGGTCCCGAAGTACCGACGGTTGCGCCAGTTGGCACAGCCGTACTTGAACCAGCTCCAGGGCGAGACAGGCCAAACCGTTCACCTGGGCATCCTTGCCGAAGACCAGGTCGTGGTGCTCGAGAAGGTCCATGGGCGATCTCAGGTTCTGATCCCCACGACGGTCGGTTCCCATCATGCGGCGTACGGGACTGCCATGGGCAAGATGCTTCTCGCCCACAGTGGCCCGGATACCGTCCATCGGGTTCTGAAGGCCGGTCTGGCCCGGATCACTCGATGCACGATCGTCTCGCCGGGCATGCTCTTGCAGCAACTGGAGCGCTACCGACTGGAGGGTTTGGCGTGGGAGCAGGAAGAAACATGTTTGGGTGTCGGTTGCTTAGCAGCGCCGGTCACTGGTTCGACGGGTGAAGTCGTCGCTGCGGTGTCGGTCGCGGGGGAACCCCGCCGACTGGACACGCCTGCTGTGCGGAACCGGTTGCGGATCACGGCGGACCGGGTCTCCCGCAGCCTTCGGCTGGAGCTTGCCGCCAGTTGAATGTGCCTGGCCGATCCCGGATGCACACCCGGGATCGGCCAGCGACTCATTTACGAACCAAACTCTCTGCGTCGGTCCACGGCGCACCTGACTCTATGATCGCGCGCAACTTCATCAGGCGACCGGAAGCATTGAAACTCACGGCACCCGTTGTCTTTTCGGGAGAACCAAAAAGATACATCGCCCCCGGTTTCGGCGCGTCCCATTCGATGGTCCGAACCTCTGCGTTTGCCTCCGGCCAGCCGAGTGCCTGGATCTTCGACCCGACCTGATCGGTCCAGAAGTACGGTAGTGCGGCGGGCGGGGGAGTGTTACCCAGGATCGTGTCCGCCACGGCCGCACCTTGTTCGCGTGCATTGTTCCAGTGTTCGACGACACGATGGGTGTTCGTTCGCACCTGGAGCGTTTCGGCGACATCGCCGATCGCGTACACGTCCGGCACATTGGTTCGACACAATTCGTCACAAATGATGCCGCGCGCGAGTTTCAGTCCCGAATCCCGCAGCCAGTCGACGTTGGGTGTGGCACCGAACGCTACGAGGACCAGTTCGGCGGGCACTGTGGATCCATCGCTGAGGCGCACGGCCTCGACTCGGTCATCGCCGATCACACCCTCGACGCCGACCCCGTGCAACATCCGCGACCCGGCATCGCGCTGCATCGTACCGAGGCGAGCCCCAACGACCGGACCGACAGCGGCGCCGAGCGGTGTCGGCTGCGGGTCGATCACAGTGATGTCCATTCCGATGGACGCTGCGTGTCCAGCGACCTCGCACCCGATCAGCCCGGCGCCGACCACGACAACACGTGGGCGGCTCAGCAGGGCCGTCCGCAGTTCGAGACAGTCGTCGAACGAGCGCAGAGTCAGCACGCCGCAGTCTGGACCGGGGCCTGACAATGTGCGCGCCCGCGCACCCGTGGCGATCACCAGAGCGTCGTAGTTCACTTCGTTGCCGTCGGCGAGCGTGACTACCCGCCGTGCGGGATCGAGTCCGGTCGCCGCCGTACCGGTCCGGACAGCGATCCGCTCCCGATCGTAGGTCCCGTCGCTGGCGAGCAGGCGCGGGCTGGGCGGATCTTGGCTCCACAACTGGTCTTTGGAGAGCGGTGGGCGGTCGTACGGTTCGAGCCGTTCATCCCCGATCACTTCTATTTCTCCGTCGAAGCCTTTTTGACGCAGATGCGTGACAACGTTGTGCGCGCCCAGCCCAGCTCCGACAACCACGACTTTGCGTAGCGCCGTCATTAATCGCTCCCTTTCTCGCCGACTTCCCGAAGAGGAGGCCGGAGGCTCGCAATAGTGCATTGCGGTGGGTTCACAGCGGGAGCAATCGGTCCCACGCTACGGGACATGATTGTGAATTGCGTTGTCGCCCAGACGGCGGCTTTCGCGGTGGTCGTCCACCTCCGCCGGGATATCGCATGCCGGCGTTCACTTGATAGCCGGCAGTCCCGGTACGCAGGCCGATCCCGAGAGGGCATCGCGACGATCGGATCGCAAGCTCGTCCAACCACCGGATCGGTTGTGGCGCATGACACCGGTTCAGCTGTTTCGGTGGGTGGGACGGTCGTATTGTCGGCTGCGGCCCGGGTGAGGTGGACTTGGCGCGTACGCAATTGAAATCGGGGTGCGACGAGCGCACCACATGCGATATCACCATGTTGGCACGTCGTGACCAACCGGCCCTCGAAGGAGTCCGATGTCCGCGAAGACGCTGCTGGTCCTACCCGGGCTGACCCCCGGGCTGTCGGCAGATCGCCTGGTCGAGGTCCTGCGGAAGATGTCCACCGCTAACGATCGCCATCACGGCGTCGATCTTCTCGACCTCCTCGTCCGGGCGGACCGCACCGATCGAGTCGGCGCGGACGGCCTGGCCGAAGAATTGTCCGAACTAGTCGACGAAGCACGCTGGGGCACGGTCGACGTGCTTGCGGAGGGCGTATCGGCAACTGTTGCGCTCCGCTTTGCGAGCCGATACCCGGACCGGGTCGGCCGACTCATTCTGATCGCCCCGGTCGGATACGCTCAGCCGTTGAGTGGCGCATGGACCACGTCCGGGGACCTCGCACAATTGGTGCGCCAGCTGTACCTGGGAGATCCGTACACGAGCGATGCCGCATTCACCACGCTGTGCGGTGGGTCCGGACTCGCTGTACCCGACGCGGGCGCGGCATATCGTGCCAGCACAGTGAACGTCGATGTGAAAGGCGCAGTGTTGCGGCTCTCGGACTGGCTCGAAAGGGGAGCGTTCGATGCGCCGCCGTCCGCTGTTGGCGACGGATTGCGAACCATTCGCGTGCCCGTCGATCTGATCTGGGGCCGGCTGGACCGGGTCAGCGGGCTCGATTCGGCGTTCTACCTGAATCGCCGGCTCAAAGACGCGCAGCTCCGGATCTTCGGAGACTGTGGGCACTTGGTCCGGGAGCAGGGCGGAGACCGGCTTGTTCGACACATTCATTCGTTGTTGGCTGAATCCGATAGCGCCGTGCGCGGTGGTGAACTTTACCGGAATTCCGATGTGGCAATATCAGACCGATCGGTCTCCGGTGCATGACAACAACCATGGGAGGAAGGCAGCTGACAAATGATTGATCCCGATGTCCTCGTGGAGCCGGATGGCCGAGTTCATATGGCCGTCTATACTGATCCGGAGATATTCCACCTCGAAATGCGCCGGATCTTCTACCAGACCTGGATCTATGTGGGACACGTCAGCGAGGTCGCCGCACCGGGTGACTATCTGACCACCTACATCGGCCAAGTGCCGGTTATCGTGGCTCGTGACGAGGACAATGCGATCAATGTGCTCGTCAACCGTTGTGCCCACCGTGGGACAACGGTTTGCCAACGCGAGCGCGGCACCGCGAACTATTTCAAATGCGAGTACCACGGTTGGGTCTACAACAACACGGGCAAACTGACCGGCGTCAGTCTGCGGCGCGGGTACGGAGAAGGTGAGCTGGGCGAGGCCGAACGCATCGGTCTGCAACGGCTACCTCGGGTCGATTCCTACCAGGGCCTTATCTTCGCCTCGCTCAATCCCGATGTGGAGGACCTCCGCGATTTTCTCGGCCTGGCGAAGGAATACCTCGATGACTGGGCGGCTCAGGCCCCCGATGGAGTCGTCAGTGTCCAGGGCGGTAATTATCAGCTGACCTACCCAGGTAATTGGAAGCTCCAGATGGAGAACAATACCGAGGGTTACCACCCAGATTTCTTGCATGAGGCCGCAGTGCGGGTGCAACTGCACAATAGTGCGCGGGCTCGAGCGGCACGCGGGGAGGCACCGAAGCCGCGCACCAAACGCATCGCGGCCATGGAGGGCCGGGGCATCGACCTGGGAGGCGGGCACAACCTCGTCGAGACACCCCAGGTAAGCATGCTCGCGGAACGTCGGTACCCGAAGCCTTTCGTGAAGGAGCTGACCGAAACGTACGGGGAAGACCGAGTGGGCAGGCTGCTCGGGCCGCCATGGCGACTTACGATCTTTCCCAATCTCGGTATCGGCGGGTCGAATATTCGGGTCGTACAGCCCTTGGCACCCGATTCGACCTACGTGCGACAATCATTTGTCGACCTGCCGACGGCCCCCGAGGAAGTGCGCGCGCATCGCCGTGAGCAGGAACAAGGCTTCTACGGGCCCGCAGGCTATGGCGGACCGGACGACGCCGAGATGTTTGCTCGTATGCAGGAAGGATTCCGGTCGGCATCGGCAGCCACACTGGACCCCTGGGTGCTTTTCACACGTCAGTCGGGCGCGGAGGAGAAGCTTCCGAATGGTGCGCTGGCCGCGGATTCGAGCAGCGAGATCACCCAGCGTGCGGTATACCGCGGCTGGCTGCGGTATATGAAGGAAGCGTGATCGCCATGGCCGTCAAGGACGAGATCGAGGCGCTGCTGCTCAGGGAAGCGCGATTGCTCGACGAATGCCAATATGGGGAATGGTTGGCTCTGCTCACAGACGATGTCACATATTCGATCCCGCTCACATCCGCCCGAGCCGACGAGCTGGCCATCATCTGTGAGGACCGCTTCCGAGTTGAAGCTCGGGTGTGGCGGGTCGAACAGACAGGTCTCAACCATACCCAGGACCCGCCCTCGCGTACGGTGCGCGCGGTGAGCAACATCGAGGTCGAAACGGACATCGATGTCACAACCGCGCGATTTGTCACGGTGCTGTACGAATGGCGTCCTGGTGGGCAACGTTTCCAGCAACCGCTCAACGTAATCCCCATGCGTTGCGAATATGGCCTTCGAAAGGAGTCCGACCGATGGCTCATCTGCCGCCGGGAGCTGATTCTGCTCCAGCGAGACGGGGATCTGCCGCCGATGACATTCCTCGTCTGACCGAAAGCGGTGGAGGGGGCGAATGGCTGCGTGTCATGAACGAGTTCGCATCGGTGCTGGTTCGCGTCGACAACGCTGCGAACGGTCCGGTGCTGCGAATCACCGATCCGGCAACCGGCCAGAGCATCGGACTCGACCCGCTCGAACTCCAGGCGCTTGCTTGGTGTCGTCATGATCAACTCGACGAGCTGCTCGCCCCGGCATTCAAAGAGCGGCGACTGGCCGAGCTGCAGGCGAGCGGCGAGATCGATGACTTCGATGAAGCATCCCTGGAGACACCCCGACAAGGAGAAGTACCGTGAATGGCCTCATTCCCGAGGAGCAGGCGCTGGTCAAAGCCGTCCGAGACTTTGTCGAGCGCGACGTCCGGCCGGTGGTCAGCGAACTCGAGCACAGCAACACCTACCCCGAGCATCTCATCGAGACGATGAAGGAGCTGGGTCTGTTCGGCCTGACCATCCCGGAGCCCTACAGCCCCGGCCGAGTATCGACGGCTTGCTTCGCGAAGGTCAGCGAAGAGCTGGCGCGCGGGTGGGTCAGTCTCGCTGGAGCTATGGGTAGCCACTCGGTCATCGCCCATCTGGTGTCGCAATTCGGCACCGAAGAGCAGAAGGAGAAGTTCCTGCCGGCGATGGCGACCGGCGAGATCCGTTCGGCCATGGGTTTGACCGAGCCGGGTGGCGGGTCGGACTTGCAGGCGATCCGCACCGTGGCTCGCTCCGACGGCGACGAGCTGGTCATCAACGGCGCCAAGATGTGGATCACCAACGCTCGTCGCGCGGGCATGATCGGGCTGTTGGTGAAGACCGATCCGGCTGCAAATCCGCCACATCGCGGGATCAGCATCGTGCTCGCCGAACCCGGGCCGGGATTCACCGTGTCACGGGATCTGCCCAAGCTCGGCTACAAAGGTATCGAAACCTGCGAGCTGTCATTCGCGGACTATCGAGTTCCGGCTTCCGCTGTGCTCGGCGGGACACCCGGCAAGGGATTCAAGCAGATGATGGCAGGTCTGGAGATTGGTCGGATCCAGGTCGCGGCCAGAGCGTGCGGAATCGGGGGTGCGGCGTTCGACGCCGCGCTCACCTACGCACAGCAGCGTGAGACCTTCGGCAAACCGATCTGGCAGCACCAGTCGATCGGCAACTACCTGGCGGACATGGCGACCAAACTCCAGGCATCGCGCTTGCTCGTCCGTGATGCCGCGGAGGCGCTGGACCGCGGCGAACGCTGCGATATGGAAGCCGGCATGGCCAAGTTGTTCGCAACCGAAATGGCCACCCAGGTGGCGCTTGACGCCATGCGTGTGCACGGCGGCTACGGCTACTCACTCGAGTTTCCGGTCGAGCGATACTACCGTGAGGCGCCGTTGTTCCTCGTCGGTGAAGGCACCAATGAAATGCAGCGCAACGTGATCGCCAAGCAACTCGTCGAGCGCGGCGTGCAGCGTTGAACAGTACATCACCTAGTCAGAAAGAAAGCGCCATGACCGCGTCAACCGTTCCTATTCTCAACCTCGGCTACGTCGGCGTCAGTGCACCAGCTCCCGGTGAATTCCGGACCTTCGCGACGGAAATCATCGGCTGCGAGGTGCGCGACGGAGCGGATGGGGCTGTGCTGCTCAAGACCGACGATCGGGCCTACCGTGTCGCGGTGCACCCCACCGAGGGGCGTGGCAACATCACCTACCTCGGTTTCGAGGTGCAAGGCCCGGTGGCGCTCTTGCAGACTCTGGCGGTTCTCGATGAGCACGGCATCGCCTATGAGCGGATCGTCGGCGACAAGGCCTATGCGGAACGCAAGGTGGCCGAACTCGTCCGGCTGACCGATCCGAGCAATGTCGTGGTGGAGGTGTTCTGGGGTCAAGAGCGCGACTACGAGTTCGCCTCACCACAGGGTGTATCGAGATTCGTAACCGGCGATCAAGGGCTGGGCCATGCCGTCATCGGCGTCGCAAACCTGGATGCCAGTTTGGAGTTCTACACCCGGATATTCGGATTCCAGTTCAGTGACGTGTCTATTCAGAACAACAATCGAACCGTGTTCCTGCGATGTGGAAGCCGCGAGCACTCTCTGGCCATGGTGCAGTTTCCTCCTGAGAAGGCGCCGCGTCTGCATCACTTCATGTTCGAGGTCGGCGAACTGGACGATGTCGGCAAGGCCTATGACCGTGTTATCGATCAAGGTGTGCAGTTGACGCTCACACTCGGCCGGCATACCAACGACTCGATGGTCAGTTTCTACTGCAAGACTCCGGGCGGCTATCAGATGGAGTACGGCTGGTCGGGCAAGCAGATGGCCGAGAGCGAGGCTGCGACGACAATGACAAAAGGGGATGTCTGGGGCCACCGATTTGTTGAGTCTGGTAAATCGGTCAACGACCTCATCAAGAAGAGCTGAGGTTGACACGGCGCTGGTGCTTATGTCAGGCGGGGCAGCGCAGCCGCGTCCGCGGCCCAGAGCCCAGAGCCCAGAGCCCAGAGCCCAGAGAAAGATGAATGCTCGGCGGCAGGCACTTGGCCTTCGGACGAGATTTTGGATCGGGCCACGTGCGCGGTGTGCGTGGCCTGGCTCAACCAGATGTGAGGAGAACATGTGACGATCTGGGAGCAGGCTCTGCTGACGCCCGACAAACCGGCGATCATTGTCGAGCCGGCAGGAGACACGCTCAGCTACGCTCAACTAGCCGATCGATCACTGCGCTTGGCCTCGTTCATCGCCGCGGCAGGCCTGCGGACCGGCGATGCCGCCGCCGTCTGGATGCGCAACTCCACCTGGTATCACGCACTGTACTTCGCCGCGATGCGCACCGGTGTGTACCTCGTGCCGGTCAATGCCAACCTCACCCCCGGGGAGGCGGCATATATTATCAATGACGCCGACGTGAAGCTCCTTTTCGCTCATCCGGCGACAGCACGCGATGGGACGATCACGGATCTGTTGAGCCCTGATGTGACGCAAGTCAGCATCGGCGGCGATGTGCCCGGCTTCACCCGGTTGGAGCCCGAACTTTCCGCTCTCGGTCCGCATGCCGACACCGACGTGGTTCGCGGCGCACCGATGTTCTACTCGTCGGGAACAACGGGTCGCCCCAAAGGCATCAAACGTGCCATCACCGGCGTCGGCTATGCCGAAGGAAATGCGTTCGAACGTTTCCTGCAGACCTCGTATGGCATGACGCAGGATACGGTCATACTCTGTCCGGGACCCAGCTATCACTCGCTGCCGCTGATGTACCCGGCCGGCGCGCTCGATGCCGGTGGTACTGCGGTGATCATGGAGCGTTTCGACCCCGCGGTGGCACTGGATCTGCTCGAGCGTCACCAGGCGACCATGAGTCTGTGGGTTCCGACCATGCTCAAGCGGATGCTGTCACTACCTGCCGACCTCCGCTCTGGCCGCGAACTCGAGCGGCATCATCTGGCGTTCGTTTCCGGCGCACCCTGTCCGCCCGAGGTCAAGCTGGCGACGATTCGCTGGTGGGGACCGATTGTCACCGAACTCTACGGTGCCTCCGAACCATACGGAATTACTCGGGCGACCGCCGAGGAATGGCTTGCTCGACGTGGCACGGTCGGTCGCGCGATCATGGGAGTCCCACACGTTTGCGACGTCGACGGTACCGAACTACCTGTCGGAATGCCTGGCCGAATCTATTTCGATGTGCCGCAGGACTTCGAATACCACAAGGACCCGGAGAAATCTCGGCGTACCCGGCACCCCGTACACCCGACGTGGCGGTGCATCGGTGACATCGGCTATCTCGACAAGGACGGCTATCTTTTTATCACCGATCGTGAATCGAACATGATCGTCTCCGGCGGGGTGAATATCTACCCGCAGGAGATCGAAGATGCCCTTATCGACGACCCGCTTGTGCAGGACGCAGCCGTAATCGGTGTGCCCGATGATGACCTTGGCGAAATCGCCCAGGCGGTGGTGGTGCTCAACGACGCGACAGGTGATGTGGAGGCAGCGCAACAGGAATTGCTCGCCGTGCTGGCGAAGCGTTTTGCGCGTTACAAGCTACCTCGCCGATGGATGTTCGTCGACACGCTTCCGCGCCAAGACAATGGCAAGCTCTATAAGCGACTACTGGCCAAGACTGCTGAGAATTCCGCGCCGAGCTCGGATTGATCGCCGTCGGGTGAGCGCATAGCGACTGGTTTCGGCACTCGGTTCCATGATACGGACTGTGCGGGTTGGCTGACCGGACCAAGGGCGGGCACTGTTGAGCTATGCAAAACGAGGAGATCGACGAGGGCGTTCGGGAGTATATCGACGCCGGAGGTACGCGGATTCACGTAATGCGTATCGGTGACCGGCCCGAAACCGTCGTTCTGTTGCACGGCGGTGGGCCAGGTGCGTCGTCGTGGACGAATTTCATGGAAAATGTGCCGGCACTGGCGGAGTACTTCAGTTTGGTCCTCATCGACCTTCCCGGCTACGGGAAATCCGGGCCGGCGAATCAACCTGCCGACGAGCCCTCGGCATTCGCCTACTACGCCGGCTGCGTTGCCGAGGTTCTCAACCGGATAGGTGTGCACAAGGCGCATTTCATCGGTAACTCGCTCGGTGGCGGGGTGTCGTTCCGGTTCGCAGCCGCCTACCCCGAGCGCACTGGGCGGCTCGTGCTGTTGGGGCCGGCTGGGGTGTGTTACCCGGTGTGGTCTCCGTCAGGACGTATCCATTCCCACCTCGGGGAGGTGAGCTCCACACTGCTGCGTGACCCGAAACCGGCCACTATGCGCGCCTTTCTCGAGGAAATGGTCTACGACAAGTCGTCGGTCGAGGACGCTCAGGTTCTCGAGCGACTGTCCGACTTGTTGGAGCTTGTCGAGAACCAGAAGGCAGGCTCGCCGATATTCGAGATGTGGCTCGCCGCAAAGGATCGAGTGGTCCGATTCAATCCGGCGGACTTCGAGAGCTGGCGGTTGTGCGCGACGGTGGACGCGGAGACATTGCTTATCTGGGGACGCGACGATCACTTCAACCCAGTGGATGGGGCGTTGTTCCCGCTGCAGTACATGCCGCATGCCGAGCTTCAGGTGTTCGGCCGGTGTGGTCACTGGGCCCAGGTCGAGCAGGCAGAGCGCTTCGATCGGGCCGCTATCGAGTTCTTGACCAGGGAGGCGGCATGACCGCGATCGTTCCCGAACCAGGCGCGAACATGTCTGGAGGGGTCGACCTGACACGTCTGTTCCGGCCGCGGCGACTGGCCGTCATCGGTGCCCACGATTCCAAGGCGCCGTTCGACTTCATGTTCCGGCAGATCGAGCGACGAGTACTTGCCGAGGGCGGGACGATCTACCCGGTCAATCCGCGCCTCGAGTCGGTATTCGGGCACCGTACGTACGCCTCGCTCGACGATGTGCCTGGCGACCTCGATGTTGTCGTGGTGCTCATCGCCGATGTGCTGGGTGCGATGGAGCAGGTGGTGCGAAAGCGGCCGGCGTTCACGGTCGTACACGCATCGGGATTCTCGGAGAGAGGTACCGCCGAGGGGCGAGCGGCCGAGGACCGGCTGCGTGAGTTGGCTGCTGCGGCGGGCACCCGGTTGGTCGGTCCGAACACGAACACGAACCTGTTCGAGGTACTGCCGGAGCGAGATACGCCGCTGATAGGTCTCGCGACACAGAGCGGCCATCAGGGGCGGCCGATCGCCTCGGGACAGGATCTCGGCTTCGGCCTCAGTTACTGGGTGACCACCGGTAACGAGGCGGATCTGGAACTGTCCGATTTCGTCGAGTTCATGGCGCGGGACGAGCAGACCAAGGCGGTGGCCTCCTACGTCGAGGGCTTCGGGTCGGGAGCCGCGTTGCGGCGTGCGGCGACGGCGTGCGTCGAAACTGGTACCCCGTGGGTCCTGGTGAAGGTCGGGTCGTCCGATCAGGGTGCGGCCGCAGCGATGTCACATACGGGCAAGCTGGCCGGCGCTGATGCGGCGCTGGATGCGTTCTTCACCCAGTTGGGGATACATCGTGTCCAGGACCTGGACGAACTGCTCGATGTCACAACGGTGTTGTCCAGGGTCCCCGCACTGCCGGTAGCCGATGGCGTGGCCATCATCAGTGCATCCGGTGGGACGAACGCGCATCTGGTGGATGTCGCCGCGAATGCGGGGCTGCGCGTACCGGAATTGTCCGCCGAGACACAGGCGCGGCTGCGGGAGCTGCTGCCGGAGCCACTGGCCACCCGCAACCCGGTGGACAACGGCGGGTATTCGCTGCTGAAGGGGCTGGGCGAGAAGATCGTCGACGCGGTCCTCGATGATCCAGCCGTAGGCATTCTGCTGCTTCCGGTGTCGACGCCCCTTCCGGCCATGGGCCCGCCGATCGAAGCGATGGCATTGCATGCGCACGCCCGCGGTGACAAGCCGGTCATTACCCTCGCACTTTTGCCGAGTACCGACGACCCGGTGTTCCGTGCCATGGTCAACGGAGGTGTCCCGGTTGTGCGGAATATGCGTAACGCGGTGAGCGCGGCGAACGCGCTGCTCAATCACCCCAGACGGCGTAATCCGGAGGGAGTTGTCGACGTGTCGCCGGTGCCTGCGCCCGTACCGCCCGACGCGGCGCGCACAGTGCTGGCTGAACACGACTCGCTGGCGTGGCTCGCTGAGCGCGGTATCGCCCCTGCTCCGCACACGCTCGTCGCCGCCACTGACATCGATGGCCTCGTGGCAGCGGCCGACGCGTTGGGTTACCCGGTGGTGCTCAAGGCGGTCGCGGACGGCTTGGTCCACAAGAGTGATCGGGGAGCGGTTGCAGTCGGCATCGCTGATGCCGAGCGGCTGGTGGCGGAGCGTACTGCGATGCTCGACCGGCTCGACGATCTGACCGTCTCGGGATTCATTGTCGCAGAGCAGGTTTCGGGCGGCGTCGAGCTGCTCGCGGGCATTTCGCAGGACCCGCTGCTCGGGCCGATCGTGATGGTCGGCTCCGGCGGTACGGCTGTCGAAGTGCTCCACGACACCGCGATGTCGGTTCTGCCCCTGACCGAGGAACGAGCCCGCCAGATGGTGGACGGCCTGCGTATCCGTCCGCTGCTGGACGAGTGGCGCGGTCGGCCGGCACTCGATGTCGAGGCTGTGGTCCGCATCTTGCTCATCCTCGGTGAGATCGCGGCCGCGGGCGTGGTCGCCGAGCTCGATATCAATCCGCTGCTCGTGCGTGCGGATGGAGTCGTGATGTTGGACGCGGTCGTTTCCGTGCTCGGACCGACTGACTAGGAAGGAAGCAACAATGGATATCAAGGTTGATCTCGGCCTCTGCCAAGGCTACGGCGTGTGTGCCCAGATCGCACCGGAAGTCTTCGAACTTGATGACGACGGTTACGCCGTGGTTCCTGACGACACAACCGTGCCCGAAGGCATGGAGGCGCGTGTTCGCGAATCCGCCGGCGCATGCCCGGTACAAGCGGTGATCCTGTCGGGAGAGTCCGCTGATGCCTGAGGCAGGCGACCCGGAAATCGGTCTGACACTGCACCATGGACCGTTTACAACCAATTATCACGATGTCGGTGCCGGTACGCCGGTTCTGCTGTTGCACGGTTCCGGTCCTGGCGTCACGGCTTACGCGAACTGGCGACTGACCATGCCGCGGCTCGCGGAGGAATTTCGGGTCGTCGCCCCGGATGTCGTCGGATTCGGTTACACACATCACGCCGAACCTGGCTCGCCGGATAAGTCGCAGTGGCTGGAGCACATCGCCACATTCCTCGACGGGCTTGGTTTGGAGCGGGTGTCGATTGTCGGGAACTCGTTCGGCGGTGCTCTTGCCTTGTGGTTCGCGATGACCTACCCGCAACGGGTCGACCAGCTGGTGCTGATGGGTTCTGTGGGGGCGCCGTTCGAACTGACAGCGGGGCTCGACGCGGTGTGGGGATACGAACCCTCCCTCGAGGCGATGGAGCAGTTACTGCGGTACTTCGTTTACGATCGCGGATTGCTTCCGGCGGATCTGGGCGAGATGCGGTATCGCGCGTCGAGCAAGCCAGGTGCGCAGGAGCGCTGGGCATCGTTGTTCCCGGCGCCGCGACAGCGGTGGATCGATGAGTTCACGGTGCCGGCCGATGCGTTGGCGGCGTTGCAGCACCAGGTATTGCTTGTGCATGGGCGTGATGATCAGGTGGTTCCGTTGGAGACATCGCTGCGGCTGCTGCGCGCTGTCGACGACGCTACCTTGCATGTGTTCCCACATACGGGGCACTGGGTGCAGATCGAACGCGCGGCCGAGTTCGCTGAACTGGTGTCTACCTTTCTGCGGCGAGAGTCCGACCACTGAATGTGGCAGAGGATGGATGCGTGGCCACGTGCCGTACACACCGTCTGAGCCGCCATACAGCGAAGCGGGGCCGGGAATTCATTCCCGGCCCCGCTTCGGCATTTGATATGTGGCTACCTACCAGGTGACCGGAAGTTTGTTGAGCCCGACGATCAGCGGGTTGCTCTTCAGATCGACCTCAGCCAGCGGCACGGTGGGTGCGATATTCGGCATACGACGCAGCAGAGTCTTCAGGGAAATCTGCAATTCGGCTCGGGCCAGTATTTGCCCGAGACATTGGTGCACGCCGTGGCCGAATGACGCGTGTTTCTCCTGCTCGCGGTAACCGAGGTCGAGCTTGGCGTGCGCGTGGAAGGCGCGAGGATCTCGATTGGCTGCGGGGACGTTGAGAATGACCCCTTCACCTGCGCGAATCAAATGCCCGTCCACCTCGACATCCGCTGTTGCGACACGATTGAGATTGTTCTCGATGATCGACATGTATCGCAGCAGGTTTTCCACAGCGTTCGCGACGAATGCAGGGTCGTCATTGGCGCGGAATTCAGCGAGCTGGTCTGGATGCTCGGCCAGTAGCAGGGTACTCATCGCGATCTGGTTGGCGGTCGTCTCATGACCTCCGATGAGCAGCAGAATCGCGGTGATGACGCACTCCTGCTCGGTGATATTGCCGTTGACGAAGTAGGTGTTGATCAGCCTGCTGTAGGTATCTGTACCGGGCTTCCCCTTCTTCTTGTGGATGAGCTCGGACAGATACGCGCCCAGTTCCTCAGCGGCCCGCATGACGTCCTCGCGGCTGTTATTGGGCGTGAGCATGGTGCGGGTCTTGGACTGGAAATTGTCATGGTCCTCGTATGGAACGCCCAGGATCTCGCAGGCGACGAGCGAGGGCAGGGCCATTGCGAAGTCGGCGACGAGATCGGCAGGCGGCCCCTTTCGCTCCATGTCGTCGAGCAGTTGATCGCAGTGCTCCTGGATGCGCGGACGCATTTCTTCGATTCGTGGTGCGGCGAAATCGCGGGCGACCATACGTCGCAGACGCGCGTGCTCCGGATCATCCATCCGCAGGAATGAGAGACGTGTCGGAATGGGCGCGCTCGTAGCCTCCGAAATGGAAGGCATGCCTGGGTGTGACCAGTTCACCGAGAATCGTGTGTCGCCGAGTATCTGTCGGAAGTACTCGAGGCGAGTTACGACCCAGGAGGTGCGTCCGTCCCACAGTTTGACCTTGGTTATCCCCTCCGCCTCACGCCAGGCCTCGTACTCGGGCGGGGGGTCGAACGGGCAGCGGCTTCGTGGTAACGGATAGCTGGGGAGTTCGTCGGTCATGAGCTCATTTGTCACAGCATGTTCCCAATCAGTCGGGCTAAAGGTGATGTCATCAGTGTGTGAGGCGTCACGGCGTGGTGTCGCGTGGCGGTTTCAGTCCGCAAGACCACGGAGGAAAGTCGCTGTTGCGGGCGGTGTCCGTTCGACCGGACACCGCCCGCAATACGGGTATTCAAGCGCTTGCGAATTGGTATGGGTCGGCGATGAGTGCGGCTATCCGGGTGAGGAAACGGCTACCCAGTTCGCCGTCGACAAGGCGGTGATCGAATGACAGCGAGAGCGTCATCGTGGTCCTCGGGACCACCTGGCCGTCGACGACCCACGGCCGCTCGGTCAGGGCGCCGAGTGCGAGAATCGCGGACTCGCCGCGGTTCAGAAT
Source organism: Nocardia sp. NPDC004278 (assembly GCF_053602975.1). NCBI lineage: Bacteria > Bacillati > Actinomycetota > Actinomycetes > Mycobacteriales > Nocardiaceae > Nocardia > Nocardia sp. NPDC004278. Next base: position 44,774 of record NZ_JBSGEQ010000036.1, on the reverse strand, counting down.
CGGTGTTGCTCCTTCAACACCGAAAACACCGACATTGGTGATCGTGAATGTGCCGCGCGTCATGTCGGTAACCGGTGTGCGGCCGGCGCGGGCGGTGGTGACCAGGTCTGTGAGCGCCGACGAGAGTTCGCGCAGCCCGAGCGTGTCGGCGGATTTGATGTTCGGGACGATGAGGCCCCGGTCGGTGGCGGCGGCGATACCGAGGTTCACCCGCGCATACTCGACGATCTCCTGAGCGCTCTCGTCCCAGCTGGAGTTCACCCCTGGGAACTCGCGCAGCGCGATACAGGCTGCCCGCGCGGCGACGAGGAGCGGAGTGACCGACAGCGACTCGAAGCGTTCGGAATGCCTCAGCTCGGCGACGAACTCGCGGCAGCGGGTCGCATCAATGGTTACGAACTCGGTGACGTGCGGGGCCGAGAACGCCGACGCGGACACTGCCTCAGCGGTGGCACGGCGGACACCTTTCACCGGAATGCGGTTACGGACCTCGGGTCGCTCGCCGTCGCCGCCACCGCTACTACCGAGCTGGGCATCGCGGTATCGGACAACGTCGAGATAGGTTATGTATTCTCCGTTCTCCGCGGGGGTCAGTTTGTCGAGTGGGATACCCAGTTGTTTGGCCAGAGTCCGAACCGGCGGCGTTGCAGCGGGTCGTTCGGCTGGCACGAGTCCCATCTGAGCTACGGGTTCGCTTTGTGCCACGGGCTTGTTGCGCGCGGTGCGGGGGGTGGGCGGGGACGGGGCGTCCGCTTCTGGGCCGTACCCGACCAGTACCTCGACTCGATCGTGGTCCTCCGCTGGCGGGGCCGGAGCCGAGGAGGATGTGAGGGCGGTGGAGGCAGTGATGTCGCGGGCTACGAACGGTTCTTCGTCGTCGGCCTTCACAGGTCGGGCAGTCTCCGACACCTCCTCATCACCTGTGGCAATGGTGAGCAGGACACTGCCGACTTCGAGGGTTTCCCCTTCCTCAGCTCCGAGAGACACCACCGTGCCTGCATACATACAGGGAAGATCGACGACCGCTTTGACAGTCTCGACTTCGACGACCAACTGGTTGAGCTCGACCGTATCGCCGGGGCCCACCAGCCAGCGCGCAACTTCGGCTTCTGTGAGTCCTTCGCCCACATCGGGCAAAAGCATTTCCTGCACGATATCCGCTCCTACCAGCTCATGACCTGGTCGACGGCATTCAGGATGCGGTCGACGTCGGGTAAATAGTTCCGCTCTGCCTTGGCAGGCGGGTACGGGATGTTGTAGCTGCCTACCCGCAGCACTGGTGCCTCCAGATAGGCGAAGCATTCTTCACCGATCGACGCTGCGATCTCGGATCCGACGCTGACGAAGGTCGGTGCTTCGTGAACAATGACCGCACGTCCGGTCCGGCGCACCGAATTGACTACTGTTTCGAGATCCAGCGGAGCGATCGAGCGCAGGTCCACGACCTCTGCGGCGATGCCTTCGCCGTCGAGAGTGTCCGCTGCCCGAAGGCAGTCGGCGACCATACCGCCGTAGGTGAGGATTGTGACGTCGGTGCCCGGCTTGGCAACCCGTGCACGATCCAGGGTGAGATCTGCGGATTTGCTGATCTCACCTTTGTGCCAGTACTGCCGTTTGGGCTCGTAGAAGACGACGGGATCCTCGCAATCGATGGATTGGCGCAGCATCCAATAGGCGTCGTCGGGGTTCGAGCAGGCGACTACTCGCAAGCCCGAGGTGTGCGCGAAATATGCCTCATTGGATTCGCTGTGATGCTCGACCGCACCGATACCGCCGCCGACCGGGATTCGGATGACGACCGGGAGCCGGACCAGGCCGCCGGTTCGAGCATGCATCTTCGCCAGCATCGAAACGATCTGGTTGAAGGCAGGGTAGACGAAGCCGTCGAACTGGATCTCCAGTACAGGTCGGTACCCGCGCATCGCCAGCCCGATCGCGGTGCCAACGATGCTCGACTCGGCCAGCAGCGAGTTGAAAACCCGCTTCGGGCCGAATTCGTCGAGTAGTCCTTGCGTCACCCGGAATACACCGCCGAGCTGGGCTACATCTTCGCCCAGTACGAGCACCTCGTCCTCATGCATGGCGTCGCGCAGTGCGTTGTTCAGCGCCTGAACCATTGTCGACATGTGATCCTCAGCTTCGTGGTGCGGTTGTGGAGAGATAGCGCTGCTTCTCCTTTGCGAGCAAGGGATTGCTTCCGCAAAGCACCTCGTCGAAGAGCCGAGCCAGATCGGGTGCCGGCAGCTCCTGGCACTCCCGACGGGTGCGGCCCGCGAGTTCTGCGCTTTCTTTGTCGATCGCGGCGACGAAGTTGGCATCGAGCCAGCCCTTGTGGTCCATGAAGGTGCGCAGTCGCTCGATGGGATCGAGTTTCTGCCACTTCTCGAAGTCCTGAGCTTGCCGGTAGGCCTGCGGATCGTCGGCGGTGCTGTGGCCTCCCATGCGGAAGGTGATCGCCTCGATGAACGCCGGACGATGCTCGCGCCGGGCACGCTCGACGGCGGCTCGGGTCACTGCGAGAACCGCGAGTACGTCGTTGCCATCGACCAAGTAGGAGTCGACTCCGAACCCCGCGGCCCGTTCATGGAGTGGGCGAGCCAACTGGTTGTCCACCGGCGTGGAGATAGCCCACTGGTTGTTCTGGCAGAAGAAGACCACGGGGCACTCGAAGGTCGCCGCCCAGTTGAGGGCTTCGCTAGCGTCGCCCTCACTGCTGGCCCCGTCCCCGAAATAGGTGAGGACGACTTCGTCGGTCTCCTCGAGCCGGGCGCCCATTGCGAATCCGGTCGCGTGCAGCAACTGAGTCGCCAGGACCAGGGTGTAGACGTGGAACCGGTAGCGGTTAGGGTCCCAACCACCGGCGCTGCAGCCACGCCACTGGGACATGATCTCTTTCGGCTCGATGCCGCGAAATAATGCGGCGGCGTGGTCTCGGTAACTCGGGAACACCCAGTCGCTGTCGCGGAGCGAGGCGATCGAGCCCACCTGAGCGGCCTCTTGGCCCCAGGACTGCAACCAGAGGCCGAGTTCGCCCTGACGCTGCAGGGTATAGGCCTCATGGTCGAAACGACGAGCGAGCGTCATACGACGCAGCAGCTGTTGGCATAGTTCAGGTGTTACTTCAAGCGGGTAATCCGGGTCGGGTGTCAGCTCGGATGAGGGTGTGAGCAACTGGATCGTGTCCATGGATGCCACCTTGTGGGTTTGCAGCCGGGTATGGCCGAGATGAAAGTCGTGTGTTCACCATTGCTGCGGTCGGGCATCGGCTCCAGTCGTCGGTGCCACGATGCAAGACCTACGGTTCGCGCGGTCGCCCATATCGGTGCCGGTGTCTCACAATGTGAACCGGTCAGCTGGAAGTGGCCCCATGGGCATTGGCACAATTCGGCAGCGGCTACGGCGAAATAGAGGCCAACTGATGAACGCTTTCAATGATGCGGACGCGCTGATTGTCATCGATATGCAGAACAGCTTTCTGCGGCCTGAGGGCAAGTGCGGCTGCACCGCGGTCGAGCGTTGATCAACATCGAAGCGACAATCGAACAAAATGTGCGTGCGGTTGAGATCGCCCATGCCCACGAGTTCATGCACACGAGTTACCGGTGATTTACACCCGGAACGTGGGACGCCGAAATCATCGACGAACTCCGTGGGGACCAAGGGTGTAGAGACGACCACTCGTGCTGCAGCCATGTGCGACATCGACATCGACGTCACGGTCCTGGCCGATTGCTGCACAACGTACTCGGTTGAGCATCAGACGAGTTCACTGGAATCTTTGGAGTTCTACCTCTTGGCGGCAGTGAGCACGGTTGATGAAGCAATTGCTGTTCGTCAGGATGTGGCGTGAACTCGGCGTTGCGAGCAACAGCTTTCGCTCGTCAGGTGGGTTGAGAACCCGCCCGATCGGGGCGCCTGAAGTTCGGCGCATCATCCTCCGTGGCTCGCGGCAACTCGAGCACGGCGCCGGCCGCGCAACTGGTTGTTCGTCGACCCCACACATCCGCGACTGACAGGCAATCTTTTCGCGCTGGTCGCAACGAGAACGCCGTGTCGCTGCCGGAGCGGTGAACCTGCTCCGGACAAATGGGAGCTCCATGCGGCCTCGACGGCGCCACATGGAGCTCCCTCGACGGACGAGACCAGGCAGGATTGCGCTGGCCGCTTCCGGATCGCTCTTCGGTATCGACGTAGCGAAATGCTCGCTGACAGGTTGGTACTGCCAGGGATATCAAGGCTCAGACAGGATCACCCTGGCAAGAAGCCGCACGGCGGCGGTTATCAGTGGTTCGGATATCGGTAGTGCCGTTGAGTTCACCTTGCCGGGGTGCCCTGCGGAGCCGGGTGTCGCAGATACTCAGCAGCTCCTTGATCATTGGTGGCGTGATGTTCGGACGGCGCTTACCGGTCAGGAGCTGACGTAGTCGCCTGAAGAACTCGGTCGAGTCGACGCCGAATTCGATGAAAATATCCTCTGCCGAACCGCCGTTCCAATGCCGCCATTTAACGGCGAATGCAAGCATTCTTTCATGGTCATTCATTGCATGTATTCCTATTCGGTCACCGACCTGCGAATTCTGCGCAAGTTGTTCTCGAGATCGATGTGATTATGGCCCACGTCGCTGACAAGAAACCAGTATTACCGGACAGCCGCCCACGGTGCCACGCCATAGTTCCACACACGAAGACTCGATCTTGGTTAGTTGTGCCGATTTCATGCCGTGGTCGGGCAGGCTGCCGAATGTCGGCTCGAAATGGAGATCAGAGAATCTCTTGCTGGAGCAAGAGATTCTCTGCACGTCTCTGCACGTCTCCATGACACCGCTGCTCTGCACCGTCTGGTAGAGCAGGCCGAGCAAAGCCTGATCACGCCCAGTGTGGCTCGGACGTTGCCCGCATCCCACGCCGCCGAGGCACATCGTGCGATAGCTGCCGGAGGGTTGCGTGGAAGGGTGGTCCTCGACTTCACGTCCCGGTAAGACTGCGCTATTCAGGTTCGCCCGCGTCAATGGAAACGCTGACCACCTCGACGGCACGCCGCAAGAGATACGCAAGCCTGGTGGCATCGCGCGCCGGAATTGCGACCTCAGCACGCACAGTCGACCGTGCGGCGTCGAACACGAGTTTTTCCAGGTGGATCCCTTTTGTATGGAAGATGCACACAAGCCGCAAAAGGGCCGACTCTCCAGAGTCCGGTGCGATCACTATGTGTATGAGTTGCCGGGCGTCTGCTGCATCGTCCCGGCCTAACGTCGGCGCGGTCACCAAGATTCGATTTCTGTACAAGGATCGACAAGTCTCACGGTGATGGCGCGGGCCGGGTTCGGCGTCAGAATAGTCGTGCTCAATTATGGTCCGGTCCTTCGAATGTTGCCGACACCGGACCTAACATGGATAGTTCTGCCTGAACGGTCGATCCGAACTGGACGGGAACCATTGGCCCCAGGGCGCCGGACAGGATAATCTGACCGGCGCGCAGCGGGGCGCCGTGGTCACGTGCGGTACGGGCCAGCCAAGATAGCGCGATCAGCGGATCGCCGAGACACGCATCACCGGTGCCCGACGACACCTCGACACCGTCGACCAGCAAGCGCATATGCTCCGCGCGCGGCTCGAACTCGCTGAGTTCGAGCTCGCGGTCGGCGAGTACGAAAAGACCGGCGGAACCATTGTCAGCGATCGTGTCGGTGATGGTGATGTCCCAGTTCGCGATTCGGCTGTCGACGATCTCCAACGCGGCCACCGCATGATCTACCCCGGCGCGAACCTGCTCAACGTCCAGATCACCGTCGACAAGATCGGCCCCGAGAACGAAGGCGATCTCGGCCTCGATCCTCGGCTGCAGCAACAGGGTCTGCAATATCGCGCGGGAGCCACTGACATCCATATCGGCGAACAGGACGCCGAAATCCGGCTGGTCGACCCCGAGTTGCGCTTGGACCGCAGGAGCCGTGAGGCCGATCTTGTGGCCCACGACGACACCGCCGTGCTCGAGCCGCCGCGCGGCGAGCTCCTGCTGTACCGCGTAAGCCGACGCAATGTTGGCCTCACCGAGCAGATCACGAACCGGGGCACATGGCACGCCCGTGCGCCATGCGGTGAGCAGCCGGTCGGCAGATTGCTGGACCGCGCTGTCGGACACGTCAGTCGAGCGGGCGCGGGTGGTGATCATTGTTCATCCATAAGGTTGTGAGTGTTCGGGGCAGGACGCCCAGGGCGGCAGGGTGTGGCTGATCGCTGTTTATGGAGATGCAGGCAGCGGCGTCCGCGGGGTGCTGTTGTGAGATCGTGCGTGGTGATTTGACGCCGATCACCAGCCCCGATCAGATCGTGACCGACCTGAAGGTGCTCATCGCGCTGGCACGCCGCCTGATCGACGTCGTCTGGGCGCTCACGCGTGACAACCGCACCTTCGCCATCGAGGCACCAGCCCCGATCAGCGCTGCGGCTTGACACGATCATTGAAACTCCTGACTACGGTCGTGGTCATTCGAAACTTCAGGGTCGTGGCTACGGCATCAGGGTGCCAGCTGCCGGTCTCATCGACCGAGACTCCGCGTCCGTGTCGGCCGGGGCCAATGCGCTATCCGTGAATGATCGACGCAGAGCCGGTTCACATGCGCCGGTCGGCCGTCGAGTTCTGGGCGCAGGTCTTCAGCAACGGCCCGACTTCCCCGCACGACAGACACACACCGGTCACACCCGAACCCTTCCGTGTCCGCGCCAGCGCGGAGGTGTTGATCGATACCAGTGCTGCGTCCCGGCCGCGCTTGGGCCGACCGTTGGCATCAATGCCGACGGGGATGAGAGGTGTCCTTTGACCATATCGGGCACCGACAACCAGAGTCGCGTCATCGTCCGGGACTGGATCGATGTTCCGCTCACCCGTATGAAGGCTCGCCTCGCCGAGTGGTTCACCGACTTCTCCATGCGTTCACGGAAGTCGCTGAGGAGATCCTCTGCCCCTCTGCTCACGACCGCAAGCGCAATTCGCATCGGTCGGGTGCTGCCTGGTCCAAGAGTGCTGTCCGGGCGATCCTCGCCAATCCCCGCTACACCGGTCACGAGGTGTGGAACAAGCAGCGCAAAGAGTCACAACTCCCGCGCCGACGCCGTGACCGTTCGCTGCTCCACGCGGCGACCATCGCGGGGTGTGGAGGCATTCGGTGGAATCCTGGCAATCCTGCGGGCTGCCGACCCCGGCGACAAGCTGGAGGTATACCGAGAACTAGGACTGAAACTCACCTACAACCACGACGACCACGCGGTTACGGCCGAGACGAACCCACGGCCACGTGTTGGCGTACTGTCTGTGTCCGGAGGGGGACACATGCGCTAACCACACAGATCGACCTGCGGAAACGCTGGAAACTGTCGTTTTCCAGTACTGGCTTCCATGTGCGTCATCGGCACGCGCTGCGGCATAAACCTAACGAAGATGCTTGACACTCGGATCCCTTGAGCTCTAAGGAGATTCGGGTGAGTGAGCCTGTAATGGGCCGTGAGGTGGTGCGTCGGCGCCGGGCGGTTCTTCGTCATGTCGAGGAAGTCGCCGGGAACGTGGCGATGACCTGCCGGGGTCACCGCCCTCTTTTACGCCCAGAGCCGGAAGTCCGCCCGCTTTGGGCTCAGCGGGTCGTTCAGCTGCGTCGCACACTCATCCCATATGGCGAGGAGGTCGTCAGCGATCCGCGGTAGCCTCGCGTGGTCGACTGGGACAACAGCTACTGGCCCCGTATCGGACTTGACCCGCCTCGGCGAGAAATGCATCACCTGCTTACTGGCATTCTCCCAATCATCGAGCAGTCGAGCGTCCCTCGCCGGGTCCACTGATCGCACCACGTCGGTAGCAGGTCCGTCGCGCTGAAGTCCCTGTTGTCGGGCCTAACCTCCAAGGGGGGGTCGAGGTGCCGTCGGTGGTGCGGGGGAGGCCGCACAAGATCTGGTGCGCGCGTTGGAACACGCGCGCGTGAGCCTGATGCGGGGCCGGTATCGGGTGTCGAAACTGTTGCTGCGGTAGGGAAACGCGTGCTCAGCCGGGGAACTGTAGTCGCTCGCGGGGGTGTCGAGGTGACGTCGGCGAAACCTGGATGAATCCCCGAGGTCCACGGCATGGGTCTCGAACTCGGGACGGATCACACTCGTGTTCCGGACCATCGTGGTTCGGATTCAGTGAAGGCCACGAACGCTCGTGCGAGCAGTCCTGCGGCCTCGGGGGACCGCCAGACCAGGGCGAGATGACGCTGCAACACCGGCTCTGCCAACTCGACTGCGGTGACAGTGGGTGCGGCTGTGGCGACGGTCGACCGAGGGGCGAGACACAGTCCGAGGTTCTCGGCGACGAAGCTCATGGCGACGGCGAGGTTCGGGGCCTCGCAGATGATTCGTGGGCGAGTGCAGTGTTCGGCGTAGATCCGTTCGATGACCGATCTGTTCCCGGTTCCCTGACGCAGTGCGATCAGGGGTTCGTCGGTGATGTCGGACAGTCGTAATCGGCCCCGGCTCGCCAGCGGGTGGTTGGCGGCCACCGCGACCACGAGGGACTCGGTGGGGTGTAGCCAGTGTGCGGTCACTCCGGCCGGGCACCGGGTGTCCGGTAAGGCTATGAAGGCGACATCCAGTTCGGCCGCGCGGACTTGATCAGTCATCTGTTCGGAGCCGTCCTGGCTGACGTGGAGATCGATGCCGGGATGGCGGGCAAGAAAATCGGTGAGCAACCGGGGCGCGTGCGTCGGTCCCGCCGATTCGACGAGGCCGACCCGCAATGTGCCCCGCAGCGTACCGGTACTGGAGGCAACCTCGGCGAAGCCTTTGTCCGCCGCATGCACCGCCGCCCGGGCATGCGGCAGAAACACCTGACCGGCTCGAGTCAGCCGAACGGATCGCGCATTGCGTTCGAGCAACTGCTCGCCTACCTGTCGCTCCAGGGCCCGGATCTGCTGACTTACCGCGGGCTGCGCGATATGCAGGCGCGCCGCGGCGCGAGTGAAGTGGCACTCCTCGGCAACCACGATGAATGTCCGCAAGTGCTGCAGCATAAAGATCTCCGATCATAAAGATTGCTTATCCAGTCTTGCGAATCATGTATTGGACTTCTTTATAGGGATCGTCCCAGCATGGGAGCACAAACATGCTCGAACAGGAGAACTCCGATGACAGAGGTCCTTGATACCGCGCTCGAACGGCTGAGCGGCTTCGGCACCGAGACCGGCACCGGCAACCCCAATCACGGGCCGATGGCGGTACAGGCGCTCGTCGACCTCGGCTTCGCCGAGGCCGTCGCCCCCTGGGTAACCAAGTACGCCGAGCTCCTGACGGCGGCGCCGGCCGCAGTGACGCCGATCTCGGGGGAGACCTGGCGAACGGCTCTGGGCGCCAAGCACCGGTTCGCGGACTGGCAACTGTTCTTCCGCCGTGAACTCGACCAAATGAGCTGGCACGACTTGCTGTCGACATGGTTGCCGCGCCTGTGGCCCGGCGGCATGGCGCAGGGCGGTCACGGTCCGATCCGCGTGGCGCACGCTGTGTCCGCGATGTCAAGCGAGGCCACCGAACCGCGACTGGACGAGTTGGTCAGCGCACTCGCCTACTGGGCTGCCTACTACCACGAATTGTCCAGCGCGGCATCGCTCGAGGGTGACATGGACGTGCGGTCGGCATTACAGCACATGCCGCACCTGAACGAGACACAGCAGCGGTCCGGGGTGCCGCCGCAGGTGATTCAACTGCTGGGTGGGGTTCCCGAATTCACGCACGCCCTGGATCTCCTGGCGGCACCGACCGAACCACTCGAACAACTCCACAACCTGTCGTGGGCCGGAGCCGATCTGTACCGGCGCAACAATTCGAGGTTCCCGCTGGTGTTCGCCCACACCATCACCACCACCGAGGCCGTGCGGATCCTGTTGCCCTGCACTCCGGAATCCGCACACACCGACGCATACCGATTCGGCTGGCATTACACCGCGGCGACCTGGGCCGCCTTCGGAACCAGCGGGGCGGCGGCAGCACCGCCGATCGGGTTCCCGAAATCGACGAAGTAATGGATCACTGTCTCGCTAGCGGCGACGAACACGCCTTCAAGCTCACCGCGGCGTGCCTGCACGAATACCGCCGCACCGGCGACCCGATCTTCCTGTCCGTCGCCGACGACTGGTCGACCCAGATGCTGGCCGCTCGCGAGTGGAACCTCAACCGGCGAATCGCGGCAGGACTGGCATTCGTGTGACCACACCGACGAGGGGCACAGCGGCCGCGATCACGGCGGCGCCCACGACGATCCGCCGCCCCGCTGTGCTGTGGATCTGCTGTACGAGCATGTTGCTCGTCGGTGCCAATGCCACCGCAGTGAATATCGCGTTGCCCACCATCGGTCACGAATTCGGTATCGAACCCACAGGCTTGGCATGGGTGATCGACGCTTACACACTGATATTGGCAACGTTCATGATGGCAGCCGCATCCATATCAGATCGGGTCGGCCGCAAACGAACATTCCGGACCGGAATAGTTGTATTCACAATAGCTTCGGCCCTATGCGCTTTTGCGCCGGGGCGGGAGTGGCTGGTGACGTTCCGCGCGTTCCAGGCTCTCGGCGCGACGATGCTGAATCCGGTCGCGTTGGCGATTCTTGTTTCGACGTTTCCAGATCGGGCCGATCGAGCTCGCGCCGTCGGCGTCTGGTCCGGGGCCAACGGGCTCTCACTGGCACTCGGGCCGGTCATCGGAGGAGCGCTGGCGGGGTCCGTATTCGGCTGGCGATGGATCTTTCTGATCAATCTCCCCGTCGGTGCCGCCATGTACATCGCGACCAAATATTTCATTCCGGAATCCAAAGCTGCCACGCCACGTGCAGTCGATCCCATTGGTCAAGCACTACTGGCTTTGATGCTGGCCACGATGACATTCGGCATCATCGAAGGACGTGAACTGGGCTGGGCGTCGCCAACCATCGTATGCACGATGGCAACCGCGGTCGCCGCACTGGCAGGCTTGTTGATCTACGAGCCGCGGCGTGCTGAGCCGCTGATCGAGCTGCGCCTGTTTCGTAGTCCACTGTTCGCCGGGGCAAACCTCATTGCCGTGGCCGCGTTCGCCTCGATGGGGTCATTTCTATACCTGAACAGCATCTATCTCGAGCAAATCCGAGGATATCGACCGCTATACGCGGGGTTGCTGACCCTGCCATTGGCCGTTGCTGCCCTCGTCGTGGGGCCGGTCAACGGTCGAATACTTGCGCGTCTGGGCCCGCGCCCGTCTTTGCTAGCCGGTGGTTCGGCGCTGACCGCCGGCGCGCTGTTGCTCACATTTGACAGCGCCAACCCATCGATTCCGCTGCTGTTCGCCGCGTACGTGGCGCTCGGCACTGGCATCGCAGCCGTCAGTGCTCCGATAACGCACATCGCCGCCGCAGGTCTCCCGGCAGGCCAGGCCGGGGTCGTCGGTGGCATCGCTGGTGTCACCCGTCAGGTCGGGCAAACCGTGGGCGTCGCTATCGCCGCAACGATACTCACCGGAACCGGCGGACAAACGGGCAGTCGGGATGACGCGGTTCACGGCGGCTGGTATCTGAACGTTGTCTATGGAGCACTGGTCCTGGCAGGAGCCGCGATCTCGACCCGCAAACTCGAATCCGATCGAGGGCGAGGATACGGATATTGATGTCGCCTTGCCGTACATCTGAGAAAGGGGCGATGATGTTTGTGCTCTGACCTGCATGTATAAGGTTCGAGCCGAATCTCTCATCGGCAATTCGAGAGATAGTCTCCGCAGGTCGAGCGCTTTTTGACGAGTTCTATTTCCGTAAGGGGTCAAGGTCGTCCCCCTGCCGCTGGCTCACCATGAACCAGCACATCACTATCCGGCAGCCAGCCGCTACACCGACCATCGCCAGCATCGCTGCCGCCAGATTCATCATCGGCCGACATGGCCGCCGCGCCTTCTCGCCATCTTGCGGGCATCGCCTACACCCCCGGCGACGACGGCGTCGCCGCGATGGTGCAACACCGGCCGTGGCGCTGCCCATCGCCGCCGGCGCCACCCGCAACGGCACTGACGACCACGGAAACGGTAGGCAGCCGACAAACCCCGACCCCATGCAAATACACCCATATCTACGCCACAACACTCGACGGGCGACGCCGCCGAGATGCGCAACACCACACCGTGATGAGAGCAACCAAAGATCAACGTGCCGAAACGATCTCGGCATCCACGATGCACACAAACGCCGACAAGCAGATTCCGGCACGGCAGATCCTCCCCTCCCGATAAGCGAACCTTGCCACAGGCCAGACAGGGCATGCAGAAGCGGGACTGTAAGGACGATGGCTCTGGTTCATATACGGTGGTGAGTGGCGCCGAAACTCGGATTGTTGCGCCTCAAGTCGCTGAATGACCTTGTGGCAGTGGATATTTTGGGATGGCGCCCTGAAGTTGGTTGCTGTGGAACGGCCCTCGTGCAAGTCGATCCACACGAGGGATGGCGCGAGCCGACCCTCCGACCGCCCTGGCAAGCGACAGCACACGACCCGGGATGTCGTTTGTCACCGGCGATATCTGGTCGAGCTGACAGCGCGTGATCGGAACCATTTCCGTCAGGTTCAGTGTGAGTTCTTCGGGCGTGTCAGCTGTCGGATAGGTCGGTTCTGCCATGCGGTCCAGTCGCTGGTGGTCGCCGCGGTGGCCTGGAGCAGCAGGGGCAGGTACTGCTCGGTGAGAGTTTCGATGGAGGTCTCGGCGGCGTGCACGGTGACGTTCATTGCGGTGCAGACGATTCCGCGTCCGTCGCGCACCGGTGCGGCGATCGATCGGACCCCGGGGGCTAGATCTTGGTCGGCGAGGGCCCAGCCGCGTTCTCTTGTTTCGGTGAGGATTTCGTCGATTTGGGCAGGGCTGTAGTCGGTGGTCCGCAAACCCGATCGGCTGGGTTCGGCCAGGACAGTATGGACGGTTTCGGGGTCGAGCGCGGCGAGCAGGACCCGCCCTTGGGAGGTGACCATTGCCGGGAAGCGGGTTCCTATGTCGACGCGTAGGGCGATCAGTTTCGGGACGGCGACGCGGGCGACGTAGACGATGTCGGAGCCGTCGAGTTCAGCCATCGATGAGGACTCGCCAGTGTGGGAGACGAGTTCTTCCATGTGGGGTCGTGCAATGTCCCACAGGTTGAGCGCGCCGATGTAGGCCATTCCGAGTTCGAGAACCCGCGGGGTGAGGGCGTAGCCGTTGTGTCCGGATCGGACGTAGCCGAGTTCTTCGAGGGTGAGCAGGATGCGCCGGGCGGTGGGCCGGGCCAGGTCGGCTTCTTTGGCGACTTCGCTCAGCGACATCACCGGCCGGGTGGGGGTGAAGATTTTCAGCACGTGCAGACCTCTGGCCAGGGCTTCGATGAAGTCGGGTCCTTGCCCACGTTCGGCCATTGCAGCCCCTTCCAGGTATGGCGGTTGCTTCTCAAGTTTGTAGCTCGAGTCGGAGGTATCGGGTAGCGAGGTGTCGGTGCCGGCTCTCACAGTGCACCCTCCTATGACGCTTGACACAGCGATCTGATCGGGGCATTGTTGACCCTACACGAACGGACGACTGTCCGCCAGGCGGACAATATTCGTTTGAACTGCATTTACTACCTGCGGTAGCGCGTTCGTGGAGCACAACAGAAACGTGCGGCACCCGACGGTGAGCACGCGCACAGCGCATAGACCGTCATCGATCGACCGAACACTGCGGATCGCTTTCGGTGCCTGCACGTCGCACTTTCCAATCTCCGGCCTCGAGGTCGGACGGCACGGCATCTCGAAAGGACCACCAGCGTTGAAAACCTACGACATCGTCGTCATCGGTTTCGGACCTGTCGGGCAGATGATGAGCATCCAGCTCGGCCAGGCAGGGCACTCGGTCGCCGCATTTGAAGCCCACGAAACCCTCTACGGCCTGTCCCGCGCGGGCCACATGGACGACGAGATCGTCCGCACACTGCAGAAGATCGGCATCGATGAGGAGTTCAAGTCCGACGCGGTGGCCTGGGAGATGTACGACATGCGTACCAAGGCTTTCGATGGGGAGCTGCTGTTGCGTTTGGACTGGAGCCAGGTCGGACCCCATGGGCACCGCGGGCACTGGATCTTCTATCAGAACTATCTCGAACTCGCGATGAACCGTGCCGCGACCGAGACCGGCAACGTTGATGTCACGATGGCGACGAAGGCCGTGTCGTTCGAACAGGACGACGAGGGCGTCATCGTGACCCTCGAGAACCGCAAGACCGGGGAACGCAGTCAGGTGCGCGCGCGGTATCTGGTCGCCGCCGACGGCGCCAACAGCACCATCCGTGAAGCCCTCGGCATCGAGAGCTGGGTCGGCAACTGCGACTACGAACAGCTCGTGGTCGACTGCAAGGAGAAGCACAAGCTGCACTTCGAGTTCGACAACGGTCAGTTCGCCGATCCCGCGCGTCCGGGCTGTCTGTTCCAGCTCGGTGCTCAGCATCACCGCTGGGAATGGACGTTGCTGCCCGGGGAGAAGCCTGAGGACTTCACCGAGGAGCGGGTCTGGGAATTGCTGTCGCCGTGGGTGGGCCCCGAGGATGTGGAGATCCTGCGCCGGCCGGTCTACCGGTTCCGGGAAGTTGTCGCCGAGCACTGGCAGGACAGGCGGGTGTTCCTTGTCGGCGACGCCGCCCACGTGCTGTGGCCGTTCGCCGGGGAAGGAATGTGCAACGGCATTCGCGACGCGTCGGCACTGACCTGGCGTATGGATCTGGTGCTGCGCGGACAAGCCTCGCCGCAAATTCTCGACAGCTATACCGCCGACCGCAAGCCGGTCTTCACGGCGTGGATGAACCTGTCGCGCGAGATCGGGTTGCCCTGTGTGATCACCGATCCCGCCATCGCCGAAATGCGCGACCAGGGGATGAAGGCGGCCCTGGCCGACCCGTCGCTGGCACCGCCGTTGCCGCAGATCCCCGGCCCGAAGGCCTTCATCCGTCCCGGGGACCCGACCGCGGGAACAGTCGGCTACCAGGGCCTGGTCGAAGTCGACGGACAGATTGGACTGTTCGACGATCTCGTCGGAACCGGCTGGGTGCTGCTGAGCACCGACGCCGCGGCTGTCGACTCGCTGAGCGAAAACCAGCGGGATTTCGCCGATCGGATCGGCATCGTCACCGCCTACATCGGTGCGCCCGGATCCGGCGCTCCGGTGATCGACGTGGACGGAACCTACACCTCGTGGCTGTCCGAACTCGGCGCATCCACCGTCCTGGTGCGCCCCGACTTCTGGTTGTTCGGCAGCGTGTCGAGCGCCGGCGAGGCGGGGCTGCTGCTGGACTCGCTGGCCGACGGGTTCGCGGGCCGCTTCCCCGCCCCGGCCAGGGTGCCGCAGCCCGACGCGCAGCCGGCGGCGGTGTGATCATGACCGAGACCGCAGAGTCGGCCGTCGCAGCCGCGCCGTGGCGGGCCGAAGTCGACGCTCACAAGCGGGCAATGCCGCTGCAGCGGCTGATCGGCAATGGCTTGGACTACGCCGACGTCGTCGAGTTGTATGCCCTCGCCGACGCCGGGATTCCCTGGGCGGATGCCGGTGCGCGAATCGGTGAACGGATCGCCGACTCGGCCATCGAGTCGCTGGCGGCCGGGCACACCCTCACAGCACATGCCGATTTCCTGCGCGCCAGCGCCTGCTACCGGGTCGGACAGGTGCCGCTGCCGGACACCGACGCCCGCAAAACGCCCATGTACCGCAAGCTCATCGAGTACTACGGCGAAGCCGGCGCGCTCACCGATCCCGCCGTCGAGCACATCAGCATCCCCTACCAAGGTGCCGAGCTGCTCGGATGGCTGCTCAGACCGCACGGGGTGAGCAGGCCCCCGACAGTGATCGTGATGGGTGGGTTCGACGGCTGGCGCGAGGAATACCACGTCGGGGCGACCTATTTGGTCGCGCGCGGGGTAGCGGTCCTGCTCGTCGACGGCCCCGGCCAGGGCGAGACCCGGGTGCTGCAAGGCCTCTATCTCGACCACGATGTGCCCAAGGCGTTTTCGGCGGTGGTCGACTACCTGCTCGCCGACCATCGGCTGGGCGACCGGATCGGTATCTGGGGCAACAGCATGGGTGGATTCCTCGCCGCCCTCGTCGCGGCCACGGACTCGAGGATTGCGGCCTGCTGCGTGAACGGCGGCACGATCCGTCCAGCGGAGATCCTCGACCGCTACCACCGGTTCATCACCAAAGTACAAGCACTGCTGGGGATTTCCGATCCCGATCACGCACGGGAGGTGATGGAGACCTTCGTGCTCACCGATTCGACGCTCGCCTCGCTGCGGTGCCCGTTGCACGTCATGCACGGCACACCGGATCGCGTGTTCCTGATCGAGAACGCCCACGCGCTCTACGACAGCGCCGCCGCACAGGACAAGACCTTCAGCGAGTTCCCCGACGGCGACCACTGCATCTACAACCACTCCCACGACAAACACACACGCATTGCGGACTGGTTCGCCGACCGGCTCAGCGACGACCAAGGAGACCCCCGATGACCAGTACAACCAGGCCCGACATCCCGCAGGGCCGCATCCTGATCCGCGGCGCACACCTGCTCACCCAAGATCCGGCTCTGGGGGAGTTCGTCGGCGATGTTCTCATCGATGACGGTGTCATCGCCGAGGTCGGTACCGGCATCGACGACGCCGGGGCCACCGTTATCGACGGCGCCGACCGGGCTGTGCTGCCCGGATTCGTCGACACTCACCGCCACACCTGGCAGGGCGCGATCCGCCAGGTCGGCACCGGGTGGGACTTCCCGAAATACCGTCAGCACATCCAGCTCACCTGGGGACCGCAGTTCACCCCCGACGACGTCTACATCGGTAACCTCGTCGGTGCGATCGGCGCTATCGACGCCGGGATCACCACCTTGCGCGACGAATCCCACATCCAGAACAGCCCCGCCCACACCGACGCCGCGATCGCCGCGTTGCGTGAGTCCGGGATCCGCGCGGCCTTCGCCTACGGCTGGCCCTCGATCGACTCCGACAAGTGGATGCTGCGTGGAGAAGCCACCCACCCCGACGATATCCGCCGGGTGCGCTCGCAAGTGCTCAGCGACGACGACGCCCTGGTCACCCTGCAGGCCATGCTGCGCGGCCCGGAGCTGTCCACCCTCGACGTCACCACACAAGACCTCGCGATGGCCCGCGAGCTCGGCATCCGCTCGAGCATGCACGTCGGAAACGGCCCCTGGGGCCCGCAATACCGTGGCATCGGCAGCCTCGGCGAAGCCGGCTTGCTCGGGGAAGACCTGCTGTTCATCCACTGCTGCACCAGCGATGACGAAGAACTGAAGATGCTCGCAGACTCCGGTGGCCACGCCTCGGTCTCGGCCGCGGTGGAGGCGGTCCTGCCCGGCCTCGGCGCGCCCGCCACCGGCCGGCTGCTGGCCAACGGAATCCGCCCCAGCCTGAGCGTGGACACTGAGGCCTCGGTGGCCGGCGACATGTTCAACGTCATGCGCGCGGCGCTGTCGGCACAGAACGTGGGCGTCAGTATCGACCCCGCAGGCTATGAGTCCCTGCCCGCCTTCACTCCGGCCGACCTGCTCGCTATGGCCACCATCGAAGGCGCCCGCGCCTCGGGCCTGGACCACAAGACCGGCAGCATCACCCCCGGCAAAGCCGCCGACCTGATCATCCTGCGCCTCGACGCCGCCAACCTGCTGCCCGCCAACGACATCGCCGCCAGCATCGTCGGTGCCGGTCACCCCGGAAACATCGACACCGTCCTGATCGCCGGACAGGTCCGCAAATACCAGGGTCGGCTCGTCGGCCTCGACCTCACCGACATCCGACACCGCGCCGAAGGCTCACGCGAACGGCTGTTCAGCGTCGAGCTCGTCGACGGCTGACCACACCACTACGGACCCCCGACCGGGTTCAGCGAAAGGAAACCGCAGTGACTTCCGATCCGACCCCCCGACTGCGACCTGCCCGCCCCCTCGACGGCATCGTCATAGCCGATCTGTCCCGCGTGCTGGCCGGCCCCTATGCCACGATGCTGCTCGCCGACATGGGCGCCGAGGTGATCAAGGTCGAAGGACCGGGCGGCGACGACACCCGCTCGTGGATGCCACCAGTCCGCCCGGACGGCGTCTCGACCTATTACTCGGCCATCAACCGCAACAAACGCTCGGTCGTGCTCGACTTCAAAGATCCCGACGATCTCACCGTCGCCCACGCGCTGACCACTCGCGCGGACATCGTCGTGGAGAACTTCAAACCCGGCGGCCTCACGCGTTTCGGCCTGGACTACGAGGCGGTCAGAGAACGCAACGAGGCCGTCATCTACTGCTCGATCAGCGGATTCGGCACCGCGAAGGGAGCGTCGCTGCCCGGTTACGACCTGATCGTGCAGGCGATGTCGGGGCTGATGAGCCTGACCGGTGATCCTGATGGCTCTCCGTATCGAGCAGGGATCAGCGTGTTCGATGTCATGGCCGGGCTGCACTCGACCATCGGCATCCTCGCCGCATTGCGCCACCGCGATGCCACCGGCGAAGGACAGCGCATCGAATCAAACCTGATGTCCTCGGCTATGAGCGGCCTGGTCAACCAGACCTCGGCCTACGTGGCTGGCGGCGTGACCCCGCACCGGATGGGTAACGCACATCCAAGTCTGTTCCCGTATGAGCCGCTGCCCACCGCCGACAAGAACCTGATCGTCACGGCCGGCAACGACGCACAGTTCCGTCGACTGGTTGAAGTCCTCGGTATCGCCGACGTCGCCGACGATCCCCGCTTCGCGAGCAACGCCGACCGCACCGCCAACCGTGAACAACTGCGGCCGCTGCTGATCGAACGGCTCCGGACCCAACCAGCGCAGCACTGGTTCGAACGGCTCAACGCCGTCGGTGTCCCCAACGGACCGATCAACACGATCGCCCAGGGCGTTGAGTATGCCCGTGAGCTCGGGTTGGACCCGGTGGTGCAAGTCGGCCCCGAAGGACGCGCGATCCCAGGTGTGCGCAACCCGATCACGTTCTCCACCCTCACTCCCCGCTACGAACTGCCGCCGCCTGGCCTCGGCGAACATAGCGACGAGATCCGTGCCTGGCTGTCGGCCACCGCGACCACCTCGGAGGAACGATGAGTACCGAAAACACTCCGAACCGATACCCCACCGCTCTGGGCACGTCCACCCGCACCGAGATCAAACTTCTCGGCCACGACCTCGCCGGCGACCTCATGGGCCAGGTCGGCTTCGGAGAGCTGGCGTTCTGGCTGGTCACCACCCGCCGCCCCACCCCCGGTGAGCTTCGGGTGTTCGAGTCGGTGCTGGTCGCTCTGGCCGACCACGGCTTCACCCCGACCGCGATCGCTGCCCGGCTGACCTACCTCAGCGCTCCGGACTCGCTGCAGGGTGCGCTCGCAGCCGGTCTTCTCGGTGGCGGCTCCCGGTTCCTCGGCGTCACCGAGGACTGCGGGCAGTTCCTGCACGAGACCCTCGCCGCCCACACCGCCGACGGCTCCGCTCTGCCCGACAACGACGACAGCTGGGACCAGCTCGCGCTCGCCGCGATCAAGCAGCAAAAACAGCGCGGCAGCTACGTCCCCGGCCTCGGGCACCCCAACCACAAAGACGGCGACCCCCGCACGCCCGCCCTGATGCGCATCGTCGAAGAGGAAGACCTGACGGGCCCGCACCTGCAGCTGTTCGCCGCAATCGGCCGGATGAGCGAAACCGCGCTGGGCCGCTGGCTGCCGCTCAACGGCGCCGGAGTCTGCGGAGCCGTACTGGCCGACCTCGGCCTGGACGTCGACCTGCTGCGCGGATTCGCCCTGCTGGCCCGCTGCGCGGGCCTGCTCGGCCAGATCGCCGAGGAACGCCGCAACCCGATCGCCAACGACATCTATCTCAGCGTCGACCGCAGCGCCTACTACCAGGCACCTGGCGCCCCGGACACCAACCCGACGCACCAGTCCGCCGCCGATTCTTCCACCGCAACCTCTGCAAGGAGCCTGTGATGGCATTCGTCACCGAGGACAACATCACCGATCTGGCCATCAAACGCTGGTCGACCGCGCACTCACCACGCCTGTCGCAACTTATGACCACCCTGGTCCGTCACATCCACGAATACGCCCGAGAGGTCGATCTCACCGAGGCCGAATGGATGGCGGCCATCGAATGGCTGACCCGGGTCGGGCAAATCTCCGACGACAAACGCCAGGAATTCATCCTCGCCTCCGATGTCGTGGGACTCAGCATGCTCGTCGTCCAGCTCAACAATCGCTTCGACAGCAAGGCAACCCCGGCCACCGTCCTCGGCCCCTTCCACATCGACAACTCACCCGCCGCACCCTTCGGCTACGACATGTCCGACGGCATACCCGGCATCCCGCTGTTTCTCACCGGAACGGTCAACGACACCGCAGGCAACCCGATCCCCGGAGCGATCCTCGATGTCTGGCAGGCCGACGCCGACGGCACCTACGAAGCACAAATGCCCGAGATCGACGAGGCACGCCTGCGCGCCAAGTACCAGACCCGCACCGATGGCACCTACTGCGTACGCACCATCGCCCCCCTCGGCTACGCCATCCCCATGGACGGCCCCGTCGGCGAACTGATCAGCCGTACCGACATCAGTGAATACCGTCCCGCTCATGTCCACTTCATGTTCGACGAACCAGGCTACGAGAAGCTGATCACCCACCTGTTCCAGGAAGGCGCCGACTACCTCGACACCGACGTCGTCTTCGGCGTCAAAGACCCCCTGATCGTCAAATGCGTCGAAAATCCGGCCGGGCCCAGCCCTGACGGGCGAGTGATGGACAAACCATTCCTGGTCGCGCATTACGACTTCGTGCTGCAGCCGAAGAACTGAGGCCGTATCACCAACGGCCGCATCTCCACCGAAAGAAATCATGCAACCGTTCCTCCGCTGCACCGGGATCGCGGTCCCGCTGCGCCGCAGCAACGTCGACACCGATCAGATCCTTCCATCGGAATTCATGAAACGTACGACCCGCACCGGCTATGAGGACGCGTTGTTCGCCGAATGGCGCAAGGACCCCGGATTCATCCTCAACCACACCCCTAATGAGTTCTGGGAGTAGGCCATCGGGCAGACTCCTGGTTGGTAGCCGCTGGTAGGTGAGCACTTATTTCCCCTGGACTTCGAGTCCTGACGAAAGAGCGTGCCCCTGCCGGTCGGCCGGGTGGATGAATCACTGCTGGGATGTCGTGCCCACCGCGTACTCGTGCTGGTGTGAGCACTGTTTCATTAGGTCGTTGATTCCTCCGGTGGGCTGCTGATGCTCGGGAACACCACGGCGGTGGTCACCGGCGCCAGCCGCGGCTTCGGATCGGCGATCGCCGCCGCACTGATCGACCAGGGTCACCAGGTCGTGGGCGTCGCGCGCACCGCCGAGACGTTGGCGGACCTGAAGCGGACGTCGCTCATCGCGTCTGCTTTTCCCTTGATCTGCCAGAAGGCCCCGCTGACGGCGGTTGCATGAAATTGTCGACCGGAAGGTCGGTGAACGGAATGACAGGTCTTGCAACGACACCCGGCGAGCAATCGGCTGTGGCGCCCCGATGGGCGAACCCGCGGGCGACCGCGCCGCCCACCGCCCCACCCGCGAGGGCCGATCGTCGTTGCGCACCTGGCTCTACCGCATCGCGACCAGGGCGTGTTTCAAAGCGCTGGAAAAAGCAGACGCAGGCCACTGCCCGCCGATCTCGGTGCCCCTGAGACAAACGTGGACGCCGGGCTGGTCGAACGATCCCCCGAGATACCGTGGCTGCAGCCGATACCCGACTTCCTGTTCACCGCCGCACCGACCGACCCGGCAACTGTCGTGGTGCAACGACAGACCATGCGGCTCGCCCTGATGGGGGCCCTGCAACAGCTACCACCGCGACAACGAGCCGTGCTGATCCTGCGCGACGTGCTGCAATGGCGGACCACCGAGGTCGCGGAACTGCTGGAGATGACAACAGCTGCCATCAACAGCGCGCTTCGGCGAGCATGCGCCCAGGTTCCACTCAGCCAGG
Organism: Nocardia sp. NPDC004278; assembly: GCF_053602975.1. Lineage (NCBI taxonomy): Bacteria > Bacillati > Actinomycetota > Actinomycetes > Mycobacteriales > Nocardiaceae > Nocardia > Nocardia sp. NPDC004278. The sequence goes on along the minus strand of NZ_JBSGEQ010000036.1, from coordinate 22,730 downwards.
ACAATCTGACCGAACCCGCCGAACCACGGCAGCGAGCCCTGCTCGACCGATACGTCACCGCATTCGAAACCGCGGACATCGATCAACTCGTCGCGGTACTGACCGAAGACGCACGATGGGAAATGCCGCCTATCGCGACCTGGTTCGAAGGCCGCGATACCATCCTGACCTTCCTGGCCAGACAGATGCGGGCGATCGGGCCGGCCGAACTGGTCGCCACCTCCGCCAATGGACAGCCCGCCTTCGCGGTATACGCCCGCAGCCATGACGGTGCGCGCCGGCCACACGCCGTGCACGTCTTGACACTTGCCGCCGACGGCGTCAGCGGGGTCGTCGCGTTCCACGGCTCCTGGGTGTTTCCGCTGTTCGGGCTCTGACCGGGCAACGGCATGCCCGAACAGGAAAACATCGCTCAACACGACGCCGCGCTGCGCGCACAGCTGCGGCTGTTCTGCCAACTCATGCTCGGGTCCGCCGACGCCGCCGACTGCATGATTCAGCAAATTGATCGTGGCGCACTCGATTACCACGACGAGCAAGAGAACTGCCCATTGGAACGCGTTCGACTGTTCCGTATCGCAGCCGAACTCTGGGGGCCCCGAAAAGGCCGCACCAGATACTGTTCCGGCCCTGGGCGACGACGGCATCGACTAGTCCGTGTCTCAAAAGTCCTGGTGGCAGATTCGAGGATCAGCCCGGAAGATCCACTGCCGGTGTGCCGGAGTATGCCTCGCGGCTATCTATTCTCGAAGACACACTGGGCCCGCTGCGGACACCTTTGGTCCACGCGGAAAGCACACGAAGGATTGTGCTATGGGTGACCACCTTCAAGTCCTCGTCGATCTCGACGCCACATCTGCCGATGCGTCGGTATTGGCCGACCGAGCGCTGGACTGGCTGGTTCGGGAGGGCATCGTCGTGGCGGAACGCAACGGCGACGAACTCTGGCAGGCGAATAGGTTGGGGCACTTCATATTTGATGCTGTGATCGCTTACCCGCCGGAAAGCAGCTTCGTTGCACCGCGCCGGATTTCCTCGATCACCGCGTCGAGCGCGCGGCCGGTCGTCCGGCGGCGGTGACGGACCAGCAGCAATCCGGGTTCGACGATCGCCGGCCCGGCGAAACGAGCCAGCCGCCGCTCGTCGACGGCGAAAACGGGCAGTACGGCCAGTCCGAGTCCAGCCGCGACGCAGGCCCGGGCGGCCTCGATACTGCCCAACCGAGTCGTGCGAACCACTGCCGCACTGTCCCGCAGGCACCGAGCGACCTCGTCGCTGTAGGTGCAGCCCTCTTCGAGTAGGAACCATCGCTGCTCCGCCAATTCCGCCCACGATTGCGCCGTCACCGATTGCCGCCGATCGGTAACGAATGCGAGTTCGAGGGTGCCCAGCTGATCGACAACGAGATCGGGCGCCTCGAGCGACGGCTCGAGCATCAGTGCGAGCGCATAGCGGCCGGTACGTAGCGCGTCGGCCGCGTCGGCCGTGCCCGCCGGCGACAGCATGACCTCGACCCCCGGATGACGTCGTTGCAACGCCGCGATCACTCCGGGAAGCAGGTGCCCGCACAGGGATTCCGGCGCCACGATGCCGACCGTGCCTTGGATCGGGCCGGCTACATCCGGATCGGCACGCAGCGCTGCCTCGGCATCGAGGACCAGACCGGCTTTCTCCAGGGTCCGCCGCCCCGCGTCGGTCAGCGTCGCGCCGAGCCGCAACCGATCGAACAGCCGCAGCCCGAGCTCGGTCTCCAACGTCTTGATGTGTGCGGTCACCGTCGACTGGGCGAGGTGCAATTCGGCCGCGGTCGCAGTGAAACTGCCGGTCCTCGCGAGTGCGACGAAGGTGGCGAGTACCCGGGTGTCCATACCGCCGAAGCTATCGGAATATCCGATGGAAACGATCAAAATACATCGTTGGACCCGATCGTCGCGCGATGCGAGCATGAGACATATGAGCACCGAAGTACTGCGCTACACCGCATTCAGTACCGATCCGGCCGGCGGCAACCCCGCCGGGGTCGTCCTGGACGGGACCGGACTCGACGACTCCGAGATGCAGCGGATCGCCGGGAAGGTCGGCTATTCGGAGACTGCCTTCCTGAACCACACACGCGACCGGCACTACCGGGTTCGCTATTTCAGCGCGCTCGCCGAGGTCGATTTCTGTGGCCACGCCACCATCGCAACCGCGGTCGCACTCACCGAACGCATCGGTCCCGGCACACTGAATTTCCGAACCAACATCGGCGATATCGTCGTCGAGACCAGTACCGCCGACGATCACCCGGCCGCGACATTGACCAGCGTCGCAACGCATTCCAGGGCGGCGACCGCGACCGAGATCTCCGACACGCTGGCAGCACTCGGCTGGGACCCAACCGATCTCGATCCGGCCTTTCCTGCCCGGGTGGCTTATGCCGGCAACGACCATCTGGTGCTGGCCGCCGCATCCCGCGAACGCCTGGCCGCCCTGGACTACGACTTCGACGCCCTCGGCGCAGTCATGCGCGAGGCCGGATGGACGACGGTGCACCTGTTCTGGCACGAGGATGACCGCCGCTTCCAGGCCCGCGACCCCTTCCCCATCGGTGGAGTCGTCGAGGACGCCGCAACCGGTGCCGCAGCGGCGGCATTCGGCGGATACCTCCGCGACATCGGTTATGCCGAATCTGGCCGAATCACCATCACCCAGGGCGTCGATATGGGTCGGCGGAGCCGGCTGCTGGTCGACCTCGATCCAGCCGCAACCGGCATTCGGGTCACCGGACACGCAGTGCGGATCGACTGAGCATCAGCCGCAACCGCGCCGAATTCCGGATCGGAGCGGCAAATTACCGCGGCGGCGGTGCAGTTGCTAAGCCATGCCTGTACCGCTGCCGTGATCGCCGTGCTGGCTCGTAGCCATTGCCTCGGAGTGGCGACGGTATGGGGGTCAGCGGCGTGCATCGTCAAGCCAACGCCCGACTGGCGCACGGTCGAATCGACACCTCGCCATTGACCGGGAGCTGCTTCGAGAGCATTATGAACAACAGTTCATGAATGTATGTTCATAAAGGAGGTCGCCATGACCGAGATCGTCAACACCGCCCAGTCCGAAGCCTGGAACGGCTACGAGGGCGACCACTGGGCCGCGAACTACGACCGATACGACGCGATCAACAGTGGCTTCAACGAGCCGCTGCTGGATGCCGCCCACGTAGCCAGGGGCGACCACGTCCTCGATATCGGCTGTGGCAACGGTCAACTGACCCGGCTGGCGGCGCGGCGGGCGGCCGCGGCGGCTGGGGTGGACCTGTCCGGTCCGATGCTGGCTCGCGCCAGGGAACAGGCGGGGGCTCGAGGGGTGGACAACGTGTCCTTCACCCAGGGTGACGCACAGGTGCATCCGTTCCCGGACGCCGCGTTCGACGTCGCGCTCAGCCGCTTCGGCATCATGTTCTTCGCCGATCCGGTGGCGGCGTTCGGCAATATCGCCCGCGCGCTGCAGCCCGGCGGACGGCTCGCATTCGTGTCCATGCCCGCGCTGACCGATTCGGAGATCGGCCGCGTGTTCGGGGCGGCCGCGGCGCACCTGCCGGACTTCGAGATCGGACCCAGCCTCAACGACTTCGCCGATCCCGACACCATGCGGCGGCTGCTCACCACCGCCGGTTTCATCGGCGTCGACGCGCGCCGCGTCGACGCCGACAGCACATGGGGCCCCGACATCGCCGACGCCACCCAGTTCATCATGGACTGGGGGCCGGTGCGCTATCACCGAAGCCTGCACGACTTCACCGCCGACGAGCAGGTCCGCGCCGCGATCGCCGACGCGCTGGAGCCGTTCGTCCGCCCCGACGGGGTGCATCTGAGCGCGGCCGCCTGGTTGGTCACCGCAATGAAGCCGCTACCGTAAGACCGCATGTCCCCCAGAAAGGCAGCGGCGCTGCGCGATCGCGACGACCGCGACCTGCGCCAGCACCTGATCGCGACGGCCGCGCAGCTGCTCGCCGACCAGGGCGGCGCGAGTCTGACGGTGCGGACGATCGCGCGGGCGGCGGGCGTCGCCGATGGCGTGCTCTACAACCATTTCACCGACAAGGAGGAGTTGCTGGCCGCGGCCCTGCGCGCGCACGTCGACACCGTGCACCGCGGACTCGCGCCGCTGCCCAGGCCGGGCACCGCGCCGGTGGCCGAGAACCTGATCGCCTACTTAGCGCAGGGACTGGCGATGCACCGGGCCATCCTCCCGGTCTTCGCGAGCCTGCTCGCCCAGCCCGCGGTCCTGGGGCAGTTCAGCGCGAAGCCGGGCAGCGAACGCGACTGGCGGGACCTACTCGCCGACTACCTGCGCGCCGAACAGGACCTCGGACGCCTCGACCCCGCCGCCGATCTCGACGCCGCCGTCGCCATGCTGGTCGGGATCTGCCACGACCAGGCGCTGTCGACGCTACTGCCGCGCGCCTCCCACCCGACATCCCCGACGGCGGTGGAGTCGGTAATCGCCACGCTGCTGGCGGGCATCGGATCACGCTCCGAGCAATCAGCTTGAGCCAATGCCTCGGCCTGCGGATCGGGTCAGCGCCATGCCAGTCGGCGGGTTCGGATAGGGCATCCGATCACATCCGGTATGGCGGTAGTTGACGATAGTGAGCTGTAATAGCCGCATGCCGAGCGAACAACCCGAGCTGACGCTTGGGTTGTTCGCGGTGGTCTCCGATGCGTCAGCGCGCCGATCGCCGCTAGATCGGTGAAATCAGCAGGTCAAGCCCTGGTTTCGGCTGCCGAACGTCTACCGGCCTGAACCGAATCGCTGGCCCTTCAACCGTCAAAGTGTTCGGGTTGTGGAGCGTTAGGCCCACAGAATGGCAAGGCCACAGGTCAACGACCTGCGGTTTTGTCATGTTTGTGTAGTTATCCGAACCATTTCCGTGCTGTAGCGTGCACGCCCTTGGGCTGAGCGGCATGTCGTGTACAGCTTCTGGATGGGTTCGTGGCTGTCTGCTCGCTGTCGATGATGATGTCGGCGTTGGTACAACCGGCGCAGAGGGGTGCTGGCGCACCTGCGTCGTCGCGCGAGCTTCGGCTTCGATCCTTCGGTTGTTCGAGCACGCGCACCCGAGCTCCGTCGCGGACTGCCCCCTCGTCGGCCCGCGCCGGAGATCGTCAGTCCGACGCGGCTTCCGGGCGCAAAAGCACATTCACCTCGATCGCGATATACCGTCCGATCATCAACTCCGGGGCCCGGATACCGATTTTCCGCCGGTCCAGCACGGCATGGGCGAGCAGCCGGACAGTGTCGTCGGGACCGAGGACGAATCTGGTTACGGTGCAGATGAGTTCGACCCGTCGTCCGCGCATCTGTGCCGTCCCGGCGACTCGCCACTCACCAGCGAGATCCGCGATGTGGTCGGCGGTGAAGGTCATCAGCGGATACCTGTCCAGATCGAGCAGGCGGCGGGCACGCAGATCCCGGTCGCGCCGGGCATGCGCGGTGTCGATCGCACCCAGATCGACCGTGCCGGAGACGGTTTCGGGTGTACCGCGGGGCCCGGTGGTCAAGCGACCGTCCCGGATCGGCGCCCGGCCGTAGACGGTGCGGCCGAAGTTGGCGACGGTGAATTCGGCTCGGCTGTGCGCTGGGTCGACCACCCAGTGTCGTTGGCCGCGTCGCAGCTGTGGCTCGACGAGCAGTGTCCACGTCATGGCTAGCCTCGATCCGCATAGATGTCGGCGGAGCCGTGATACGCGATCACCGGATAGGTCTCCACCCGGTTGGGGCCGGGCAGCAGTGCCATATCCTCGCCGGGCAGCAGTTCGGTGGCGAGCATCGCCCGCTGTGCGTCGAGCAGCACATCCTCGGATTCGGCGAACACCAGGATCATCCCGGACCCGTCGTGGCGGCGCAGCTCGTAGGTGGCGAGCAGTCCGGGGACACCGGCGAGCGCGGGTTCGATGCGGTGCTGGGCCGCGAAGTCCGCCGCGACCAATTGGTCAGTGCTGCGTGGTCCGTCGAAATATACGAGTTGTGCGTACATCGGAAATGCTCCTGATCTGTGGGAATGATGTACTCAGCTTTGGCGGAACGGCAGCGACGCGAATCAGTGTCACCACGTATGCGCGGTACTGAACCTCGCGCGCGGTCCGCCGAACGCGTGGATACTGCTATCCGTGCAGGACCTGCTGATCGGTCGTCATCGCGAACTCGCCCGGCTGCGGGCCGCTGTGCTCGCGGCTGCCGCGGGACCGGGGCGGTTGGTCCTGATCGACGGACCGGCTGGAATCGGCAAGACCCGCCTCGCCGAGCACACCGCGGCGCTGGCCGCCGAGTGCGGGCTGCGCGTCGGCCGTGGCTTCGCTGTCGACGATGCGGGGATGCCGCCGCTGTGGCCGTGGCATCGGCTCGGCCGCGACCTTCCGGAGTTGGCCGAAGCACTGGCGGGCGGCGACGCCGTGCGGTGGGAGGATTCGGCCTCGCAACGGTTTCGCATGTTCACCGTCTTCGTCGACGCGCTCGAAGCGGTCGCTGCCCCGGCCGGACTCGCGGTGGTGCTGGAGGATCTGCACTGGGCCGACCGGACCTCACTACTGCTGCTGCGGCACGTCGCCGCTGAACTCCCGCACCAGCGGTTGCTCCTACTGGCCACCGCACGCGACACTGCCGACGGTCCCTATCTCGAACAATTGCCGGACCTGGTACGGATGCCGCACACGCAGACGATGCCGCTGACCGGACTGTCGGTCGAGGAGGTCCGGTATTGGTTGCGCCACGCCGCGCCCGCCCTGGATACTGCGGCCGCCGACCGGCTACACGAACGCACCGGCGGCAACCCGCTCTACGTTCGACTCGTCGTCGACTCGTCCGGCGAATCCGATCCGGATCCGTTGTCCCGTCCGGGTTTTCGACGGCTGGCATTGGCGCAGGTGGATCGGCTCGATGCGGCGACCCGGGCGGTACTGCGGGCCGCGAGCGTGCTCGGCGAGCGGATCGAACCGGAATTGCTCGAACAGCTCACGGGCGCCGACGTCGAAACGGCGCTCGATACGGCGGTGACCGCCGGTGTGGTCCGGCACCCCGATAACGGCGCAGTCGCATTCGTCCACGCGCTGATCCGCGATGCGATCTACGCCGAATTGTCGCCGTCGGAGCGAATGTCATTGCACCGCAGTGCCGCTGAGTTGCTCGCCGCCCGCGCCGACGGCGATCCTTCGGCGGCCGGACCGATCGCGACCCACCTACGAAGGGCGAGCGGCCCGGACACCGACGCCGACTGCGCACACTGGGCTCGCATTGCCGCCGAGTCCGCCCGCGCGACGACCGCCTACGACGAGGCGATCGGTTTCCACCGATGGGCGATCGAGGCGACCGGACCGAGCGCACCCGGCCCTTTGCGGGCCGAGCTGTTGATCGAACTCGCGCGCAGCGAATTCGAGGCCGGACGCATCGACGACAGCATCGACCATTGCGCACAGGCCGGGGCGATCGCGGAGCGGGCAACCCGCCACGACCTCGTCGCGGCGGCCGCGCTGGTGGTGCACGGTATCGGTACCCCGAGGGTAATCGCCACGGTGGATCAACTGTGCCGCAGTGCATTACGCGGCTTATCTGCTGATACCGACGGCGCGTCAATCGCCCGGCTCACCGCGCATCGTGCCATGGCGGCCGCACAGATCGGCGAATGCGACCGTGCCAGAGAGCTTTCCGCGACGGCCATGGCGACCGCCGAACGCAGCGGCGACCCCGACACTCTGCTCGATGCCATCCACGCCCGCCACCTCGCCCTATCGGCGCCGCAATTCCTCGCCGAGCGGATGGACCTCGTCGAACGCGCCATCGAAATCGGCGACCGGGCGCGACAGCCGCTGGCCCGGCTGTGGGGCTATCTATGGCTGGCCTCGGCCGCATTCCAACTCGGTGATCTCGCCCTGGTCGACCGAGCGATCATCGAGCTGGAGCAGGTCGCCGAGCGGGGACGCCTGCCGATCGCCCGCTGGCATCTGCATCGACTCGATGCCACCCGCGCCGCACTAACCGGAGACTTTGTCACGGCCGACGAAAGCAATAACGCCGCATTCGAACTCGCCGTCCGGATGGGCGACCAGTCGCTGCTCGGTTTGCACCACGCGTTCGGCGGGCTGATGAACATGGTGCAGGGCTATGCGTCCGAAACCGAAGCCGCCGAGCGATTCGCGGCGATGCGCCATGCGCCGCAGATACCGTTGATCCGGATCTTTCTCCCGATGACACGCGCCCTGGCCGGCGATCTCGACGAGGCACGCACGCTGTTCCAGGAGTTCCGGGAATTGCCCGGCACCTTCCAGATCGGTCCGCATTGGCTCGGGCTGCTCTACAACCTCGGTTTCACCGCGGTGTTGTTACGCGACAAGGAAACCGCCGAGCGCACCTACCAGGCGTTCGGCCCCGACGACGGCTACTATCTCGGCGATGGCGGCGCTGTCCTGTGCTCCGGTTCGATCGCCCGCCCGATCGCCGACCTCGCGCTCACCGCCGGACGGGTCGACGCCGCGATCGAGCATTACCAGCGTGCGATCGCGATGGACAGCCGGATCGGCGCGCGCCCATTTCTGGCGCTGAGCCGCCTCGGGCTGGCCGATGCGCTGCGCACCCGGGGCACGCCCGGGGATCTGCGCGCCGCCCGGTCGGTGATAACCGAAGCGGCACAGGAATTTCGGCGACTCGATATGACGCATCGCCTGCGGGCCGCCGATGCGCTGCTCGCCGAGATCGACCGGGCCGCCCGCAAAGCGAACCCATTGACCACCCGCGAAACCGAAGTCGCGGACCTGGTCACCGATGGCCTCGCCAACCGCGAAATCGCCACTCGACTCGTACTGTCCGAGCGCACAGTGGAGACGCATGTCAGCAGCATCTTGGCCAAGTTGGGATTTCAGAATCGAACCGAGATCGCGGCGTGGCGCCTGCGCTCCTGACTCGGCATCACACCGGCCCGATACCAGGTGATCGAGTCGGCGCCGTACCGCATCAGGCAGCGGCCTTGCTTGCGGGCTTGTCGGTCGCACCCGGCTCGGGAGCCTTGTCGCGCAACGGAACTTCTTCGGTGAGCCAGGCGATCAGGAACCCGAGTGCGCAGATCGCGGTGGCGGCCAGGAAGACGTGTCCGGTGCCGGTGGCGAAGGCTGTCCAGCAGGTCGGTGATGCCCGCTCTGCCGACGACGATGCAAGCCTGGCGGTGCCGTGAGGTGAGAACGCAGAATCGGCCAGCCTCGAGGTGGAACGAGCTTGCGTCGCGTCGGCGCGGCTACCGTGGGTGCACGGCGTAGGTAAGGTGCGTCACCCGCGCCGACGGCTCCGAACGGATCGGTTCCAGCGCGACTTTAGACGCGTCCACGCCGTCGAACAGGCGGGTGCCGGCGCCGAAAAGCACGGGTGACAGCGTGATCGAGAACTCGTCGACCAAGCCGGCGTTCAGGTGCTCCAGGATCGTCGCGCCGCCGCCGGCGATGCGGACGTCGCGGTCGCCGGCGGCCTCGCGGGCCTGGTCGAGGGCGTGCTCGATGCCGTTGTTGACGAAGTGGAACGTGGTGCCGCCGGGCCGCTCCCAGGGGTCACGCTTGGTGTGCGTCACGACGAAGACCGGGGTGTGGAAGTTCGCTTCCTCCGGCCATGTCGGCTCGCCGAGGTCGAACATGTGCTTGCCCATGACGCTCGCGCCGGTGCGTTCGAACGTCTCCCGCGCGATGTCGTTGTCGCGGCCCTCCTCGCCGCCCTCGCCCAGCTTCAGGTTCTCCCGGAAGAACCGCAGCGGGAAGACCCACTGCTGCAGTTCCATCCACTGCGCCATCCAGCGCTGCACGTCCGGGTCGTCCTGCTTATCGGGCGCGATGAAGCCCTGCATGGCACGAACACCGACGGCGTGGGACTCGGGCGCGATGAACCCGTCCAGCGACATCGACACGCTAAAGAACACCTTCCCGGCCATCAGCTCTGCGCTCCCTTCCGCGTGCGGTCGGTGACGTAGGCCGCCAGGCTGCTCAGGGTCTGCTGGCCGCCCTCGATCGCGTGGTACTTCTCGACCGCCTCGTCGCGCAGTTCCTTGGTGGGGAACACCGTGTGCATCACGATCCGGGTCGCCGCACCGTCGGGCGTGAAGGTCAGGACCGACTCGAAGGCGTTCGGGTCGTCGCGGGACTCACCGTGGCGCAGCGCGATCCGCTCCGGCGGGGCGATCTCGGTCCAGGTGATCCACTCGGAGTAGTCGGTCCCGTCGGGCCCGTGTAGCACGAAGTCCCACTCCCCGCCCTCACGGAACTCGAAGGACCGCGTGGTGGTGGTGAACCCCTCCGGACCCCACCACCGTGACAGGTGCCGGACCTCGGTGAACGCCGCGAAAACCAGCTCCCGCGGGGCGTCGATGACCCGGGAGATCACGATCTCCCGGTCGGCCGTCGCCGGTTCCGCCCGCGTTTCTTGCCTTGCGCCTGCCATCGGTCATTCCTCCGGTTGTGTTTGTTTGAGGTCCTGCACGTAGGTGTCCAGCCGGTCGAAACTCTCGTTCCAGAACCGCTCGAATCCGCCGACCCACTCGTGGACCGGCCGCAGCCCGCGGGCGTCCAGGCCGTAGAGGCGCTGCTTACCCGCCACGCGGACCCGCACCAGCCCCACCTCCCGGAGCACCCGCAGGTGCTTGGACGCCCGCGGCTGGCTCATCCCCAGCTCCTGGGCCAGGTCGGTCACCGGCCGCTCACCCGCCCGCAGCAGCGCCAGGATGTCCCGGCGCTGCGGCTCGGCGATCGCGTTGAACGCGTCCGACGTCGTCGCTGCTCGTGCCACGCCGTCATCATATTCCCATATCGGAATACGTCAAGCCGGTTGGGAATCGGGCGAGTGTTGTCGGATGGCGATTGCTCATAACCTTTGACTTACGACACTTTCACCCACCTTCTCAAATCCGCTGTCGGGCAACCTCATTCGAAACATCCACGGTCGAGGAAACGAAAAGGCGAAACCGTCGCTCCAAGGGGCGGCGCTACCGTGTACCCCCGCCCCTTGGAATCAATCATCTAGGCAGCGCACCTGGCCCTGGCCGGGCGATTCAGCGCAGGATGCGGATCCAACGGCGGATGTCTGCCGGGTCGATGGCATCGTTGAGTTCCAGCACGGTCGGGGTCAGGGCCTTGCTGTTGGCGTAGGCGAGCCGGACGAGATTGTCGAAGGCTTGCTGGTGTTTATCGGACTATCCGAATAGCCGGTATACGCCAGTCGGCTACACCATAGCCTCACATTCGCTGTCACCAAGCGAAATGAACCGACCGTCGTGATCTACGCCCGCTATTTCTTATCGAATTGCCAGCGCTGGTTCGACCCGTCCCAGCAATTTCCTTGAATCACGTTCGCACCATGGGCGACGCTGGAGTCCTGCACGTCCAGGCATTGTTCGCTGTTGTAGTTGATCAGGTGGTAGTACAACGGGGCGTCGTTGCCGACCGGCTCCAACTTCCACTGCTGGTTGTCGGTGTCCCGGCAGTCAGCCTGAACCACCGGAGCCCCATGGTCCAGCCTGAAGTCGACGACATCGAGGCATTTCTTGGAATGCTTCACTTGGACCATGAAGTACCCCGCGCGGAACTCCGACTTCACCAGCTTCCAGTTCTGATTCCTTCCGTTCTCGCACCTGGCTTGAAGCACGGGCGCACCGTGGTCGTAGCGGACGTCGGCGACATCGAGACACAGGTGGCTATGTTGTACATGGATTTCGTAATACGTCTCCGAGTCGGGGGCAACAGGTTCGGCTTGGGCAGCTGGTCCCCAAACCACCGTGCTTGCCAGCGCGGCGGCGATGACAGCGACACCTGCGCGGAATTTGTTCTTATTCTCGAGATTCTCCTTGAATGGGCGGCGGGTACTAGAAGGCATGTTGATCGTCATGCGATAAATCGTGTTCGAAATGCCCGATACCGGAATCCGTACTCCTACGTAGGGCCGGTACGGGTGTTCAGCGCTGCTCAGCGACCCAGGCGGCCACCTCGGTGCGGTTCGTCAGCCCGAGCTTAGTGAGGATGAGCTGCACATGGCTTTCGGCGATGCGCTCAGAGATGTGCATGAGAGCGCCCGAGGCGGCGCGGCGCATCAGGTAACCCGGTTCCAGTTCCTCGCCGTCTTCGGTGACGGGGCCGGGCTCGTCGGCGGCGCGCCGTTTGAGCTCGAATGTTCCGATCGGGTTGTCGGTGACGATGGTGGCGGGAATACGATCGGCTCTGAGTTGCGGGGCGACGGGGGAGCCCGTTGCGGAATCGAAGGGCTACAGGGATGACCGAAGCCCAGCGCGGACCTGACGATCGGTCGACGCCGGAGGGCGCCGATCCCGCTGTGCGACAACCCGATCCGCCAGTCGGCAGCTGGGGCGTCGAAAACCCTGCCGCGCACTGCTCAGACGCACCGTACTGACCATGAGATCGCCGCCGCCAATGCACTCACAGCTGCGATCACGGTGCGAGATCCGGAGCAGGACAGGGCTGTCCGCTGAGCCGCCGTGTGAGGTAATTCCGTACTCGGTCTGGGTACTTGTGCGGACGCCTTCGGGGCCGTGACGCGTGAGGGTCGTTGTCATGACGCAATCGATTGTTTCCGAGCGGCGTCGGCGTACGGCGATTCGTGCCGGGTGGCTGTTCGACGGTATCGGCTCTGATCTGCTCCCCGATCCGATGGTGATTCTGGAGGGGGCGAGGATTTGCTCGGTCGAGGCGGGCGGACAACCGCCGCCGGGTGTGGATGTTGTCGACCTCGGCGGTGTCACGCTGCTGCCGGGGCTGATCGACACGCACGTTCATCTGGCGTTCGACGCCGGGTTCGATCCCGTGGGCGCGCTGCTGACCCGCTCGGACGAGGAGGCGCTCGCGGCCATGATGGACGCGGGACGGGCGTCGCTGCGGGCGGGGGTCACGACGGTCCGCGATCTGGGCGATCGCGGCTATCTTTCACTGCGGCTGCGGGATCGGGCCGGGCTTCCGACGATCGTGGTGGCGGGCCCGCCCATCACCAGTCCGGGCGGTCATTGTCATTTCCTCGGCGGGGTAGCGGAGCCGACCGAGTTCGGGATACGCAAGGCGGTGCGTGAACATGTCGACCGGGGCGTGGACGTCATCAAGATCATGGCCAGTGGTGGCAGCATGACGCCGGGTACCCGACAGCATCGCGCGCAGTTCGACCGCGCTGTGCTGTGCGCCGCGGTCGACGAGGCACACCGCCACGGCCTGCCGGTGACCGCGCACGCGCACGGCACCTCCGCTATCGCCGACGCGCTCGCCGCGGGGGTGGACGGGATGGAGCATGTGACGTTCTGGTCGGCCGACGGTGTGGATGTGCGGGAGGACTTGATGGGTGCGATCGCGGAGCGGCGCATCGTGATCGGCGCGACCGTCGGCATGGTGCCGGTGCCCGGTGCGGCGCCTCCAGTGGAGGTCGCGCGCAGGCTCCCGGCCGTGCTGGCGAACCTGCGTCGGCTGCACGAGTTGGGTGCGCCGTTCGTCGCCGGGACCGACGCCGGTATCGCCCCGGTGAAGCCGCACGGCGTGCTCGCGACAGCACCGGCGATGCTGCGCGATATCGGCCTCGGCCCGGCCGCGGCGCTGCGTGCGGTCACCTCGGTCGCGGCGGGGGTGTGCGGGCTTGGGCACCGCAAGGGCAGGATCGCGCCCGGTTTCGACGCCGATCTTGTTGCGGTGGACGGTGATCCGCTCGCGGACCCGTCCGCGCTGCGCCGGATAGCCGCGGTGTATGCCAGCGGCGAGCTGGTACCGCGCTGACCGTCGCCGCATCGGAGGAGACCGTCGCCGCAATGGCGGCTCGGGTTATATCGTGCCGGACATGAGTGGCGATTTCGTCGGGCGCGTTCACGAGTTCGAAGTGCTCGCTGCCCGCCTCGACCAGGCCGATGCCGGTCGTGGCCAGCTGGTTCTGCTCACCGGCGAGCCGGGAATCGGCAAAACCCGTCTCGCGCAGGAGATCACGACGCGCGCCGGCGCTGCCGGTGTGCCGGTCGCCTGGGGGCGAGCGAGCGACGACGAAGGCAGCCCGCCGTACTGGATCTTCCGGCAGGCCGCTCGCGCGCTCGGCGACACGTTGCCGACGGGCCTGACTCACGGCAGCACCGACAGCGATTCAGCCACCGCACGATTCGAGGCGTTCGAGATCTTCGCACAGCGGCTGCGCGAGATCGCCGAGCCGCGCGGGCTGCTCGTCGTCCTCGACGATCTGCAGTGGGCCGATGCCGCGTCGCTGGCTTTGCTCGTACATGTGGCCCGCGGCATGGCCGGATCCCGGTTCATGCTGGTGGCGACCTATCGCGACACCGAGATCGGCGGCCGGGCGGCACTGGCGGCAGCGCTGGCCGCGCTCGCCCACGAGGCCGGGCAGACCCGGATTCGGTTGGTCGGCCTGCCTGCTTCGGATGTGCGGCGTCAGCTCGAACTCGTCATCGGCCATGACGTTTCCGCCGATGTCGCCGCGGCGGTGAGTCGTCGCACTGGGGGAAATCCGTTCTTCGTCAACGAGATGGCGCCCTTGGTCGATGGCGGCGCGGAGATGCTTCCGGACGGCGCGCTCGATACTGTCCGGGCTCGGCTGGCCCGGCTCAGCGCGCCGTGCCGCGAATTGCTCTCGATCGCGGCCTCGCTCGGCGACGAGCCGGACCCACCGTCGCTGGCAGCGGTGACGGGTCACCCGGTCGAGGTCGTGCTCACCGCGCTCGATGAAGCGGAGCTGGCGGGGCTGCTGACCCGCGGGGTGGGCTGGCGCTTCCGGCACGACCTCATTCGCGAAGGAGCGCGGGTGAGTCTGTCGACGGCGGCTCGGGCAGTCGCCCATGCCCGGCTGGCAGCCTGGCTGACCGAACGGTCGGACGCGGGTGAACGGGCGGGTGAGATCGCCCATCACTGGCTGACCGCGCTGCCGGTGGGTGAGCCGCGGCGGGCGGTCGAGTGGGCCGAGCGTGCCGGTGACCGGGCGCTGGCGAGCTTGGCGTGGGAGCAGGCCGCCGACTTCTATCGGCGGGCGCTGGAGGTCGACGCGCCGCTGACTCCGGTCGACCGGGCGCGGCTGCTGCTGCGCCACGGAACCGCGCTCATCCGCAATGGCGACATCCGCACCGCCGCAGCGGTATTGGCACGGTCGTCCGAGGTCGCGCGTGCGGCGAGTGACCCGTATGCGCTGGGCGCGGTCGCTTTGGCGATGGAAGGGCTGTCCGACCCGTGGGGAGGCACATTCACCGGTGCGCGATTGGCCGGCGAGGCGCTGGCCCGGCTGCCCGCCGAGGACAGCTCGTTGCGGGTCCGGCTGCTCGCCCTGCAGGCCGGTGAGGCCGGATTCACCCGCGGCGCCGACTCCGATTCGATCTCGGCCGAGGCACTCGCCATGGCGCGCAGGCTCGGCGACGCCGAGGTCCTGCGCTCGGCGCTGCGGGCCCGGCAGATGGCTCGCTCGGGTCCCGACGGCGTGCACGAGCGGCTCGACGTGGCTGAACACATGCTGGTACTCGGCGAAGCTGAACACGACGACGACACCGCACTCTGGGGCCGGCTGTGGCGCTACGACGCGCTCATGATGCTGGGCCGGCTGGACGAGGCCGAAGCGGAGCTCACGCCGATGGGGTGGCTGGTCGAACGTCTACAGCGGCCGATCGCACGCTGGCACTTCCTGCGCTGCGCTGGGGCCATCGCGATCTCGCGGGGCCGATTCGACGAAGCCGTCATGGCCGCGGGCGAAGCACTGCGCCTGATCGAGGGACGTACCCACGACTCACTGGCCGGAACCTCGATCATCGTGTTGATGACCGTCGACGGGCTCACCGGCCGTGGTGACCTCGTCTCGGCCGAGCAATTCGAGGTAATCGAGCGCAACGCACCGGAATTCGTCACGCCGTCCTGCGGCGTTTACTGGGCCCAGCGCGGCGACCTCGAACGCGCGCGGCGGCTGTATCGCCGCACCCCGGACATCGGGGTGCTGCCGCCGCCGGCGCTACTGCCCACCCTGGCGACCATAGCCGAACTAGCGGCGCTATTCGACGATGCCGATGCCGCCACGCACGTGGCCTCCCAATTGCGCCCGCACGCAAACCTTTTCGTCACCGGCGGGGCCGGAACCCTGGCGAACGCAGGCTCGGCCCGCACGTACCTCGGAATCGCGGCGGCGGCCGGAGGGAGGCTCGACGAGGCCGTCCGAGAGCTCCGGCAGGGCATCGCCGCCAATGACGCCGGCGGTACTCCGCCCTACGCCGCGCTCGCCAGATTCGAGCTGGCCCGGGTCCTAGCTCGCCGCCGCAGGCCCGGCGATCTCGACGAGGCCGGCGCACTGTGCACGAATATCGCTGCGACCGCAGGGAAATTGGGCATGGCACCCCTGCGAAGTCGCGCGGGCGAGCTCGCGGCCACTCTCCGCGGAGATCGGCCCAGCGGCTTGACCCGCCGCGAGGCCGAGGTCGCCGCGCACGTCGCGCAGGGGCTTACCAACAAACAGATCGCCGCGCTCATGCACATTTCTGAGCGCACAGCCGAAAGTCATGTCCAGCACATCCTCACCAAGCTCGGATTGACCAACCGCACCCAGGTCGCCGCCTGGGCGGCGCAGCAGCGCTGAAATCCGCACCGGCGCTGCGTGGGAATACGGATTCTCCTGCTGGGTGATTCGGACACCATCGATCGCGGCGAGAAAACCTGCATCGCTGCAACCGAATCCCGAGGGCACAACAGTGAATACGTATTCCACGGCTCGCCGCCTGGCGTTCGCTGCTACCGCCCTCGCCTGCGCGGCGGTCGGTACCACCGTTTCGGCCACGCCGGCATCGGCGTCGAGCTACGACTGCCCAGGCGGAACGTGCTGCGGCTGGGACGGTCGCGACGGCACGGGCCAGCATGATCCTGCAGATCGGTGCGTACTGCGCGGGGCACGACATCGGCAACGGCGGCGTCGGCGACCGGTTGACCTCGTACTGGAACCGCACCGGCCAGACCGTCGGCATCTACAACTGGACCGGCGAATGCTGGCAACTGCTCGCCTCCCCAACGTGCATGGCCGCGACACCGAGCATCGGTACCAGCAAGCCGAGTATCCGGACTCGGTCCGGACCCTCGAGGCGGCAGACGCCGATCGCTCACGCCGTCATCATACGGACAGGCCCGACGGCTGCGGGCTATTACCCTGGCGGGGTATATCGCAGATGCCGCCGATCCGCTGACGGAGTGCAGGGGTCGTGCGCTCGGTCATTTGCTCGGCGTCCCGGTCGTTGGTGTGGTTGTGCGATCGTGTGGTCGGCTCGATGCCGCTTCCGCTGCACTGTTTGCTAAAGTTCGCAATCAGGATATCGGTTGCCGGAGCCGATAACCTGCGCCGTAGGAGGATGGTCCGCCACGGCGTGATGGCAGGGCGGGCCGAGTTTGTTGGCGACCGTGCGGCGGTGCCCTCGATCGCTGTGGGGCGGCGCGCGAGCTGAGGGCAGTGGGCATGATCACCCGCCATACCTCTGGCGTCTGATTGCAGAATTTCTAAACTAGATACCTAGCAAGTTTCGTAAGGAGAAGACCTGTGACCGATCGCTTCGCGTCTGCTGCGGTTCCGGTGGCCCCGACCATTCATCCGGGTATCACGGCGTGGGTCGATGAGGTGGCCGAGCTGACCGCGCCGGATCGTGTTGTCTGGTGTGACGGTTCGCGCGCCGAGTGGGATCGGCTGACTGCGGAGCTGGTCGAGAAGGGCACCTTCGTTGCGCTGGAAGGGAAGCCGAATTCGTTCTGGTGCGTGTCGGATCCGGAGGATGTGGCGCGGGTGGAGGATCGCACCTTCATCTGTTCCGAGGAGCCTTCCGACGCGGGACCGACGAACAACTGGGTGGACCCGGTTGATATGCGCACGGTAATGACCGAGCACTTCCGTGGCGCGATGTCGGGGCGGACGATGTATGTGATCGCGTTCTGCATGGGGCCTTTGGATGCAGCTGAGCCGAAATATGGCGTGCAGATCACCGATTCGGCGTATGTGGCGGTGTCGATGCAGATCATGACTCGCTCCGGTACACCAGTGTGGAACAAGCTGACCAGCGATGCGGAATTCGTGCAGTGCTTGCATTCGGTGGGTGCGCCGCTGAGCCCCGGCGAGCGGGATGTGCCGTGGCCGTGCGACAAGACCAAGTACATCGCGCATTTCCCGGAGACCCGCACCATCTGGAGTTACGGCTCGGGCTACGGCGGCAATGCGCTGCTCGGCAAGAAGTGTTTCGCGCTGCGGATCGCCTCGGTGCTCGGCCGCGACGAGGGGTGGCTGGCCGAGCACATGCTGATCCTGAAACTCACCTCCCCACAGGATAAGACGCACTACATCGCGGCGGCGTTCCCGTCCTCGTGCGGTAAGACCAATCTCGCGATGCTCGAACCGGCGCTGCCGGGTTGGCAGGCCGAGACCATTGGTGACGATATCGCCTGGATGCGCTTCGGTGCGGACGGGCGGTTGTATGCGGTGAATCCGGAGGCCGGATTCTTCGGCGTAGCACCGGGAACCGGCGCGAAGACCAACCCCAATGCGATCGCCACCATCGATGTCGGTAATTCGATTTTCACCAATACCGCGCGCACCGACGACGGCGACGTGTGGTGGGAGGGGTTGACCGAGCAGCCACCCGCGCACCTCACCGACTGGCGTGGCCAGAGCTGGACGCCGGAGTCGGGTACCCCCGCGGCGCATCCGAATTCGCGTTATTGCACACCGATCGAGCAGTGCCCGTCGGTGGCGCCGGAGTGGAACGACCCTACGGGCGTGCCGATTTCGGCGATCTTCTTCGGTGGCCGCCGTGCCACCACCGTGCCGTTGATCGCGGAATCGTTCGATTGGGAGCACGGGGTGTTCACCGCGTCGGTGCTGTCGTCGGAGACCACCGCCGCCGCGGCGGGCAAGGTCGGCGTGGTGCGGCGCGATCCGATGGCGATGCTGCCGTTCCTGGGCTATCACGTCGGGGACTACTTCGCGCACTGGCTGAAGCTGGGTGCGGCGGCCGATCCGGCGAAGCTGCCGAAGATCTTCCAGGTCAACTGGTTCCGGCGTGGCGCGGACGGCACGTTCCTGTGGCCGGGCTTCGGCGATAACGTCCGTGTGTTGAAGTGGGCGCTGGAACGCCTCGATGGCAGCGCGCCCGCGTTGTGGACGCCGATCGGGCAGGTACCGACCCCGAACGCGCTCGACCTCGATGGTCTCGACGAGGGCTACCGCGCGCTGGTCGGTGACGCGCTCGCCGTCGACACCGAGGAATGGGTGGCCGAGACCCGTTCCATCGATGAGTGGTACGCGACCATCGGTGGGAACCGGCTACCCGAGGTGCTGCGTGAGCAACTGGCCGCGTTGAAGCTGCGCCTGCTCGGCGCCCGCTGACCGTGCGAGCGCTGCTGCCGACCTGGTCGGAATGGAAACCGGCGATCCGTGCCCCCGGTGCGGATCTGATGGCGGGATTGATCGTTGCGTTGGTGGCGTTGCCGCTGGCGCTGGGTTTCGGGATCAGCTCGGGCCTGGGTGCGGCCGCGGGTCTGGCGACCGCGGTGGTCGCGGGCTCGCTGGCCGCGGTATTCGGCGGTTCCCGGTTCCAGGTGTCCGGGCCGACCGGTGCCATGACGGTCGTACTGGTGCCGATCGTGCATCAGCACGGCGCGACCGGAGTGCTCGCGGTCGGACTGATGGCGGGTGTGGTGCTGGTTGCGCTCGCGGTGGCCGGTGTCGGTCGTGCGGTGCGCTATATGCCCGCCCCGGTGATCGAGGGGTTCACCGCCGGGATCGCGGTTGTGATTGCGCTGCAACAGTTTCCGGCTGCGCTGGGCATTACGCATGCCGAGGGCGACAAGGTGTGGCAATCCGCAGCCGATGCGGTGCGCCGTTTCGTCGACGAACCGAGTATCGCGCCGCCGGTGACTGCGCTGGTGGTCGCCGTTGTCATTCTCATCGGTGGCCGCTTCCTGCCAAAGGCGCCGTTCGCGCTGTTCGCGGTCGCCGTCGCCACGATCGTCACCGCCATGGTCGACCTGGATCTGACACAAATCGGGACCATTCCCTCGGGGCTGCCCGCACCTTCGTTGGGCTTCGTGCACCTGAACGAATTGGGATCGTTGATCGGGCCCGCGCTCGCGGTGGCGGCACTGGCCGCCCTCGAATCGTTGCTGTCGGCGACCGCTGCCGACTCCATGTGTGTGGGCACCCGTCACAATCCGGACCGGGAGCTGTTCGGGCAAGGTCTGGCCAATATCGCCGCGCCGCTATTCGGTGGCGTCCCGGCGACCGGCGCGATCGCCCGCACCGCGGTCAATGTCCGCTCCGGTGGGCGCACTCGGCTGGCTGCGCTCACCCATGCGGTGCTGCTGGCCGCGATCATCTACCTGGCCGCGCCGTTGGTGGCCGATATCCCGGTGGCGGCACTGGCCGGTGTGCTACTCGCGACCACGGTGCGCATGGTGGAGACCGCGTCGCTGCTGGCGATCGCTCGTGCCTCGCGTGGCGATGTGATCATCATGGTGGTCACCTTCGGTGTCACTGTCGCCTTGGACCTGGTTACCGCGGTCGCGGTCGGTGTCGGGTTCGCGGTCGTGCTGGCGTTGCGGTCGGTCGCGCGGGAGGCCCGTCTCGAGCAGGTGCCTCTGGATCAGAGCGACCATCTCGCTGAGGAACACGAGCTGCTGCGCGATCACATCGTCGCCTACCGGATCGACGGACCACTGTTCTTCGCCGCCGCGCACCGGTTCCTGCTGGAGTTGGCCGAGGTCGCCGACGTCAAGGTCGTGATTCTGCGGATGTCGAAGGTGACTGCCCTGGACACCACCGGTGCGCTGGTGTTGAAGGACGCCATCACCAAACTCGAGCACCGCCACATCACCGTGCTGCTGTCCGGATTACGGCCCGATCATCAGCATCGACTGGCAGCGGTCGGCGCGCTACCCGCTGGAGGTGAAGACAGCATCTTCGCCAATACTCATGAGGCCATCGATCATGCTCGCCGATATATTCCGGTGTCCGTGGCGTTGACAGCCGAGGAGTAAAGGGTTGCGCGATTTCGCGACAACAAGATCGGCGGATGGCTGCCCGGTAGACCCGGTGAAGCGCACCCTCAACTGCTGGATGTGCGGGAACATTTGTCCAAGCCACCGGTCCCCACCAGCTGCGACAGTCAGAGGATGATTTCACCTGAACTCGACAGCCATTCGTACCGAACCCAGCTGGACCACCGGCGCGCAGGAAAACGCCGCAGGCGCCACGCCGCTGCGGCCATCGTCGGCGCGATTGTCGTGCTTCACCGGCATCCACGTCTCCTGAGCCGGACCTGGGCGCTACCCGAGACCTCACCCATCTGCCAACGCAGACAACAGCTTTCAGAAAACAAACACGGGTGGCACCGCATACAGCGGTGCCACCCTCAACTCACTTCGACACCGGCCCTGGTCGTGAACGATGCAGTCGTTGATATTCCCTTCGCCACTGGCGAGTAGCCGGTAGTGGTCGCGCGGTGGGCTGGGTGCGCAAGACTCTTCGGATCGGCCGGATCGCCGCGCCTGCGGTGGCGGATGTGCCTGCGGCCGTGCGTGGTTCGCTGCAGATCCGGAATGGCGATGTGGGTTCGTGCACCGGGCGTGAGGACCGATTCAGCCGGTGGACTCGACCACCAGGTCGGGTTCGGACACTTCCTCGAGCAGTTCGGCCTGCCCGGCAACCACTCCGTTGAGAATGGCTCGTGCCACCCTCAACAGCTCCGCGACCCGTGGTGAAGTCAACGCGTACGACACCGACAGCCCCTCACGCCGCGCAGTGACCAGACCCGTACGCCGTAGAATGGCCAGCTGCTGCGACAGGTTCGCCGGTTCGATACCGACCTCCGGCAACATCTCCGACACTGCATAGTCGCGTTCGCTCAGCAGTTCCAACACCCGAATACGCGCAGGATGACCCAGCGTCTTGAAGAAGTCGGCCTTCATCCGATAGAGCGGTTGGTGTGCATCCGCCATGATGTCCTCCGATGAACCAACAACACTGAGATTACTTTCTAATTTTAGCAACTCGCCAGGTCAGGTGGACACGCGGGCGCGACCGCATGCCGCAACTCGACCGATATCCGGAGAGCTGGAAAGACATCCGCGATATGACTGTCCATGATCCGCCGGATCGACGCGCCCGCTTCTTTGGATTTTCTCAGCTGAACCCGAATTGACCCCCCACAGGGCCCCCACCTGCTGTTCTGCACTGATTTGGCTTGACGCCGTCACGCGCCCGTCCTGCATAACCGCAGGTAGACCGGGTGACGTAACGAACTTTCGGTGTCCGGAGGGGGAGCTGACCCATATCCCCAACGTGGTGTATGTCGCTGACCTGCAACTTCCTTGACGCCGATAGTGCTGCTGGGGCTCGAACGGATTGGCCGCCACGCAGTCACGCGAGGATGGCGGGGGTAGCCGGCCTCGCGCGCTGGTGCTCGTTGACTTCCGTCAGGATGACCGGCCACCTCTCATTGCGCAGGTCCGGGTAGCGGCTTTCGCGAAGACCGCCACTGCGCGCGCAGGGCTCATCGGTTGCGGTCAACAGCGACCGGCGCGGTCTGGATGCGCAAAGGACCTGCTGTCCTGATCTCGCCGCTCTCGGATGCTTCAGCCGAACTCTGTTGCGTACTTTCGATATCGGCCTACCGGGTAGCGGAACGAATTTGCTGTGCGCCGACCTCACACCGGAGCTGAACAGCGCGTGTCAGCGGCAGACCCCAC
>NZ_JBSGEQ010000035.1:81282-81950 GCF_053602975.1 Nocardia sp. NPDC004278 | reverse complement strand
ATGTAGGCCGGATCGCGGTGGCCGTCGGGCTTGGCGACGACCAGACGCGCACCCACCTGCAAGGGCCAGAAGAACTCCCACACCGACACATCGAAAGTCGCCGGAGTCTTCTGCAGCACCACATCGTCGGCCGAGAGACCGTATGCGGCGTGCATCCACACCAAACGGTTCACGATCGCAGCATGCGAAACAGCCACACCCTTCGGACGACCCGTCGAACCCGAAGTAAAGATCACATACGCGGTATTGCCCGGACGTAACGGCCGATGCCGATCCGCATCCGTCAACGGCTCACCCGAGAACTCAGCAAGATCGAGCTCATCAATACGGACCTGCCGCGACACCGTCGACTCCAGATCACTGCCAGAAGTCAGCACACACACCGGACGCGCAGTCTCCAGAATGTAATCAATGCGCTCACCCGGATGATCCGGATCCAACGGCACATAGGCACCACCAGCCATCGTGACGGCGTACATGCCGACCACCAGATCGATGGACCGGCGCATACCTAGTGCGATAAGAGAATCCGGTTCGACACCCTGCTCGATGAGCCAGCGCGCCAAGCGGTGCACCCGCCCGGCGAATTCGGCATAGGACAGCGTCGCGTAGCGACTCGATGAGGGGCGGTGGTCGGGCGACGGGTGGGCCAGCGTCGCGTAGCGACT
>NZ_JBSGEQ010000035.1:0-81182 GCF_053602975.1 Nocardia sp. NPDC004278 | reverse complement strand
CGATGAGGGGCGGTGGTCGGGCGACGGGTGGGCCAGCGTCGCGTAGCGACTCGATGAGGGGCGGTGGTCGGGCGACGGGTGGGCCAGCGTCGCGTAGTTACTCGATGAGGGGCGGTGGTCGGGCGACGGGTGGGCCAGCGTCGCGTGGCGACTCGATGAGAGGTGGTGGTCGGGCGACAGGTCGGCCAGCGTTGTCCCATCGAAGGTCAGCGCGGGCGCGTTCGGGGTACGCGCCACCTGGGCGGCGAATAATGAAGCGAGCGTGAGGGTTTCGTCAATTGCGTGAGTGGTGTCGTTCCACCGGTCCAACAGCGACCGCTCGTCGGCATCCAGCAGCTCGATCGCACCGATCCGGGTCTGTGGCGTAGCGGCAGCGGCGGCGAGCACCCGCAGGAAGCGGGCGACGAAGGCGGCGATCGTCGACGCATCGAACAGGTCGGTGGCGTAGCGCAGACTGCTGGTGAGGCCGCCGTCCTCGGCACGTTCGTTCACCACCAGGTGCAGATCGAATTTCGCGCCGGTATCGGCCGGTTCGACCGGCTCCACCGTCAGCCACGGCACCTCGAACGCCCGGCTGCCCGCCAGCACACGCGGTGCCTCCCCGAAGCTGAACATGACCTGGAACAAGGGATGCGCGCCGATACCACGGTCCACCGCCATGGCATCGACCAGGCGCTCGAATGGCAGATCGGCATTGGCGAAGGCCGCAAGATCCGTATCACGCACGCCCGCAAGAAGTTCGGCGAAGGTCGCCGACGCGCTGACCCTGGTCCGCAAGACCAGGGTGTTGACGAACATGCCGATGAGCGCATCGAGTTCGCGGGCACCGCGCCCGCTGACCGGCGAGCCGATCACCACGTCGTCGGTGCCGCTCAATCGGGCAAGCGTGGCCGCGAAGGCCGCGTGCACCACCATGAACAGCGTCGCGCCGCCACGCCGTGCCAGTGCGCGCAGATCTGCCGCGACCTCGGGCGTCACCTCGAAATCCACGGCGGCACCGCGATTCGACGGCAGCGCCGGACGCGGCCGGTCGGTGGGCAGCGCGAGTCGGGCCGGCAGGCCGTCGAGGGTTTCGCGCCAGAATCCCAACTGCTGATGCGCCGGATCGCCGGGCCGGTCCTCGGCGCCGAGCAGTGCCCGATGCCAGAGACTGTAGTCCGCGTACTGCACCGGCAGTTCCTGCCAATCCGGTGTACGGCTAGGCCCACCCGCCACCCGGCCACCACCCCTCATCGAATCGCTTTGCGATGCGGTACCCAATCTGGCCAGATAGGCGCGCACCAGATCGCTGATCAACGGCGTCATCGACAGCGCGTCGGCGGCGATATGGTGCACGACGAAGACCAGCACGTATTCGTCACCGGGGATACCGCGCCGATCGTCGACGCGGTCGACGCTCAGCAGCGCCACCCGCACGGGCAGTTCGCTGGTCACGTCGAATCCGGCGCTGGTGATCGCGGTAATGGCGGCGGTCAGCTCGGCACGCTCGACGGGTGCCGGATGGAGTTTCAGCCCGATCTCGGCAGCTACCAGAATCGACTGGTACGGACCCGATTCGCTATCGGGATAGCAGGTGCGCAGCGATTCGTGCCTGGACAGCACATCCAGCACCGCGCGCTCCAACGCGTTGACATCGAGCCTGCCGGTGAGCCGGAGGACGACGGGAAGGTTGTACACACTGGCCGCGCGGTCCTGGGTTTCGATCCGATTGAGAAACCACAGTCGCTGCTGGGCCGGCGAGAGCGGAATGCGCTCCGGACGTTCCTGCCGCACCAGCGGCCGTGCGGGCGCGGCGGCCCGGCTGAGTTCATCGACGGCGGCCGCGAACCCCTCGACCGAGGACGCGTCGAAGAGGGCACGCACCGGGATGCGCGCACCGATGGCCTCCCCGGCCCGGGCGGTCACCTGGGTGGCGTCGAGTGAGCTGCCGCCGAGTGCGAAGAAATCGTCATCGAGGCCGACCCGTTCGACCCGCAGCACCTCGGCGAATACCGTCGCGACCAGGCGCTGGGCCGCATTGGTCGGTGCTCGGAAACTCTTGTGCCGCAATACCGGAAGCGGCAGGGCTCGGCGATCGAGCTTGCCACTGGTGTTGCGTGGGAACTCCGAAAGCTCGACCAGCGCGGTCGGCACCATATATCCGGGAAGACGTCGTGCCAGGCCCGCTTTGACCTGCTCCAGCTCCAATTCGCTGCCCGGTGTGCGGATCACATAGCCCGCCAGATAGTCCCCGGTATCGCCATCGATCAGCCGAACCGCGGCCTGCCCCACCGCTGGCGCCGCCAGCAGGGCCGCCTCGATCTCGGCGAGTTCGATGCGCTGGCCGCGGAACTTCACCTGGAAATCCATCCGGCCGAGGTAGACGAGCTCGCCATCGGCGCTCCAGCGCACCAGATCTCCGGTGCGGTACATGCGCGCACCGGATCTGCCGAAAGGGTTGGCCACGAACCGCTCCGCGGTCAGGTCGACCCGGCCGTGGTAGCCGCGGGCCAGCTGGTCACCGGCCAGATACAGTTCGCCGGGTACCCCGATCGGCACCGGATGCAGCCGCGAATCCAGCACGTACACCTGGGAATTCCACTCCGGCTCGCCGATCGGCACCAGTTCGTCGTCGGCGGTGATCTCGCGGTAGGTGATCGATACCGCCGCCTCGGTCGGGCCGTACAGATTGTGCAGCGCGGCATCGCTGACCGCATGGAAGGCCGCGACGGTCTCCGGCGGCAATGCCTCACCGATGACGAAAACATCGCGCAGCGAATCGAGTTCCGCCGCCTCGGCATGCGTCGCGAAGACGGCGAGCATCGATGGCACGAAGTCGGTCAGTGTGACGCCGTGGCGGGCAATGGTTTCCGCGATATAGCGCGGATCGCGGTGGCCGTCCGGCGCGGCGAGCAGCAGGGTCGCGCCCGCGCGCAGCGGCAGGAAATAGCCCCACAGCGATACGTCGAAGGTGGTCGCGGTCTTCTGCAGGTAGATATCGCCGCTGTGCGGCCGGTATTCGTCGTGCATCCAGGCCAGCTGGTTGGCGATGGCGCGGTGTTCGACCGATACACCCTTCGGCTTGCCCGTCGACCCGGAGGTGAAGATGACGTAGGCGGGGTGTTCGGGTCGCAGCAGCGCGCGACGCTCGCCGTCGCCGATCTTGGCGGCGGAGTACTCCGACAGGTCGAGCTCGTCGATATGGTGCAGGTGCACGCTCGGCGGCACGGTGGCGGGAAGGGTGAATCCGCCACCGCGCGTGGTGAGTACGGAATGCGGCCGGGCGGTGTCGAGAATGTGCCAGATGCGCTCGACCGGATGTTCGGGATCCACCGGGACGTAAGCGGCACCGGCGCGCAGCACCGCGTACATCGCGACGACCAATTCGATCGAGCGCGGTATGGCCAGCACCACCAGTGATTCCGGTCCGACGCCGGTACCGATGAGCAGGCGGGCCAGCCGATTGACCCGCTCGGACAGCTCGGTGTAGGTGAGCTCGGCCGTATCGGAGACCAGGGCAATGGCATTCGGCGTTCGACGCACCTGGTTGTCGAAGCCCTCGTGCAGAAATCGGTCGGCCACCTTGTGCCCGCTGGCATTCCAGCTCGCGGTGACGTAATCGAGTTCGCCCATATCCAGCAGCTCGATATCGCCGACCGCGATATCCGGATCGGCGACGGCCGCGCGCAGCAGCCGGAGGAACTTGGCCCCGAACTCGCGCACGGTCGCGGCATCGAACAGATCGGTGGCATAGGTGAATTCGGCACGGTAACCGGATTCGTCCGCGCCGGTGTCGGAAAGTGTCAGCTGGAGATCGAATTTCGCGAAGCCGGGATCGAAATCGACCAGCTCCGCGTCCAGCCCGGGCATGGTCAGCGCGATCGGCCCGATGTTCTGCATGAACAGCGCGACCTGAAACAGCGGATGCCGCCCCTGCGACCGCGCCGGATTGACCACCTCCACCAGCCGCTCGAACGGAATATCGCTGTGTGCGAAGGCATTCAGATCGCGCTCGCGCGCCTGGGCGACGAGATCGGCGAAACTCACCTCGCCCCGGACCTCGGTGCGCAGCACGAGGGTATTGACGAACATGCCGACGAGGTCGTCGAGCGCGCGCTCCCCGCGTCCGGCGACCGGCGTGCCGATGGCGATATCGGAGGTGCCGGACAGCCGCGACAGCAGCACGGCGAGCGCGGCGTGCACAACCATGAACGGCGTGGCGCGGCTGCGGGCGGCGATCCGGTCGATCGCATGACGCAGTTGTGCGTCGATGGCGAACTCGTGGGTGGCCCCGCGATAGGACGCCACCCCGGGGCGCGGTCGATCTGCGGGCAGATCGAGCTGTGCGGGCAGCTCGGCCAATTCGGTGGCCCAGAAGCCGAGCTGGCGCGCGGCCACCGAATCCGGATCGTCCTCGTCGCCCAGCACCTGTTGCTGCCACAGTGCGTAGTCGGCGTACTGCACCGCCAATGCGGCCCAACCCGGATTGCGGCCAGCGCGACGGGCGGAATAGGCGGTGACGAGATCGCGCATCAGCAGCCCCATCGACACACCGTCAGCGGCAATGTGATGCACGACCAGCACCAGCGTGTGATCCTCCGGTCCGCTGCGCAGCAGGCGCACCCGGACCGGAATCTCCTCCGTGACATCGAATCCCTGTACGGCGGTTGCCAATACGGCGCCGGCGAGTTCGGCCTCCGGCACATCGGTCGGCGATAGGTCGAATACGGCGTGCACCGAACGCACCACCTGGACCGGACCGTCCTCGGTCTGCGGGTAGACGGTGCGCAGGATCTCGTGCCTGGCCACGAGATCGGTAATGGCCGCGGACAGGGCGGAGACCTCGAGCACACCGCGCAGCCGCAGCGCGACCGGGATATTGTCCACCGCGGCGGTATCGAAGACGTAGGCCGATTCGGTGTATGTGCCGAACCGGTTGAGAAACCACATGCGGCGCTGCGCCGGGGACAGCGGAATGCGCTGCGGCCGGGCGACCGCCGTGAGTGTGGGCCGCGCGACTCCGGTTCGCGACAGTCCGGCCAGTGCCGCCACCGTCGGGCGGTCGAAGAAATCCCGGACATCAATGGTGATGCCGAGCGCGGTCCCGATCCTGGCGATGGCACGGGTGGCAATGAGGGAATTGCCGCCGAGTGCGAAGAAATCGTCATCCGCGCCGACCCGCTGCGCGCCGAGCAGTTCACCGAAGATCTGCGCGACCGCCACCTCATCAGCGGTCGCCGGGGCACGGTATTCGGCCGCACCGGAACCGAATACCGGTTCCGGCAGCGCGCGACGGTCCAATTTGCCGTTGGCATTGATCGGCATTTCGTCGAGCACCATGACCAGCGACGGCACCATGTAGTCCGGCAGGTCCCGTCGGGTCGATGCCAGCACGGTGGCCGGATCCGGCGCAATGCCACGGTGCGCCACCACATAAGCAACCAGATGATCCCCGCCCGCATGCCGATGCAGCAGCACCGCGGCCTGCGCGACCTGCTCATTGCGCAATAGCGCCGCCTCGACCTCACCGAGTTCGATCCGCAGCCCGCGCAGCTTCACCTGGAAGTCGATGCGGCCCAGATATTCCAGTTCGTCCGGACCGCCCTTGCCATCGGTGGCCCAGCGCACCAGATCGCCGGTGCGATACATCCGGTCACCCGGCGCGCCCTGGGGATTTGCCACGAAGCGATCGGCCGTCAGTCCGGGACGGGCCACATAACCGCGGGCCAACTGCACACCGGCGAGGTACAGCTCACCGACGACACCGCTGGCGACCGGCCGCAGATTATCGTCGAGCACCAGCAATTCGGTGTCGTCGGCGGGCGCGCCGATCGGCACCGTGGTGTGGTCGGCGGCGGTGACCTCATGGGCGGTGACATCGACGGCGGCCTCGGTGGGGCCGTACAGGTTGTGCAGTGTCGCGCCGCTGATATCGCGGAAGGCGGACGCGGTGGCGGCGGGCAGCGCCTCACCGGAGGCGAAGACCAGGCGCAGGCTCCGCGCCGCCGTTTCGATCTGCGGTTCGGCCACGAATACCGCGAGCATCGATGGCACGAAATGCGCGACGGTGATGCCGCGTCCGGCGATCGTGCGGGCCAGATAGGCCGGATCGCGATGACCATTCGGTGCCGCGATCACCAGCCGCGCACCGACCTGCAACGGCCAGAAGAACTCCCAGACCGAGACATCGAAGGTGAACGGCGTCTTCTGCAGTACCACATCGGCGCCGCGTAGGCGGTACAGCCGCTGCCGCCACCGCAGGTTGGCGAGGATCGAACGATGCGATACCGCAACACCTTTCGGGCGGCCCGTCGACCCGGAGGTGAAGATGACGTAGGCCGTATTGTCCGCCGACAGCGGCGCGCGGTCCAGCGCCTCGTCGGATATGGCGCCGCCGTCGAATTCATCGATCCGCAGTACCCGGATATCGGGCCCGAACTCCGGCTGGTCCTGGGTCGTGGTGAGCACCAGTACGGGTGCGGCGACCTCGAGGACGTAACCGATGCGTTCGGCCGGATGCTCGGGATCGATCGGCACATACGCACCGCCCGCCTTCAGGATCGCGTACATGCCGACCAGCAGGTCGAATGAGCGCCGAACGGCCAGCCCCACCAGGGCGTCCGGGCCGACGCCCAGGTCGATCAGGTGCCGCGCGAGGGCGTTGACCCGGCCGTCGAACTCCGCATATGTCAGCGTCGCGTAGCGACTCGATGAGGGGTGGTGGTCGGGCGACGGGTGGGCCAGCGTCGATCCAGCGAATTCCAGCGCCACCGCATCCGGCGTCCGGCGCACCTGCTCCTCGAATTCGGTGACCAGGGTCTCGACCGGCGCGAATGTCGTCGGCAGCACATGCGCCGCCGCCGTCAGCGCATCGTCGAGCAACTGCTCGAGTACCGTGCCCAGCGCACCGTCGGCCGATTCCAGCAGCGCGGGCAGCTGACCGGAGACCACGACCGATACCAGTGCGTCGGCGCCGAGCCCGCCGCCCATGGCCTCGTCGAGCACCATGATCTCGGTGGCCAGCACACCGTAGGTGATGGTGGTCCCGTCGTGCCGCAGGGCGACCCGGTCCGGGTCCAGTTCGGCGACCTTATCGATCAGGCCGGGCAGATCATCGATGCCGTACGCCCGGCGCAGCGCCGAATGATCGTGCGCGGCACTGCGATTGCCGAGTCCGCTGGATGCGACCGATTCTGCGTGGGACATCAGCTAATTCCTTCCGAATCGACTTCCAACCCCGAGTTGGAGATCACGGCCTGTGCCTCGGTGCGCAGGGTCCGCAGCACCGCGGCCAGACCACTGCCGCCGAGGGCGGCCAGGAGACCGGGCACCAGCCCGGCCAGGGCGACATTGATGAGCGCTTCCGGTTTCGCGGTCGCACCCATGGCCTTGGCGACCGTCGCGAGCTTGGCGGCCAGCTCG
The DNA here is from genome assembly GCF_053602975.1 of Nocardia sp. NPDC004278. Lineage (NCBI taxonomy): Bacteria > Bacillati > Actinomycetota > Actinomycetes > Mycobacteriales > Nocardiaceae > Nocardia > Nocardia sp. NPDC004278. The sequence goes on along the minus strand of NZ_JBSGEQ010000035.1, from coordinate 73,781 downwards.
CCATAGGTCACCGTGTGCGCGTCGTGGGTGAAGGCGACGGCACCGGATGCGATATCGGCCGCGGCGGCAATGACCGCGGGCAGGTCCGCCAGCTTCGGCGCAGTGTTCTGATCATCGACGAGCCGCGACTGCTCGGCTCCGCCGCGCTCGGTGGCGCTGCGAATATCGATGGCACGAATCGCGATCGACGGGTCTGCTGCCACGACCGCGAGCACACGCTGAAGTCGCTCGGCGAACAACCGGACCGTGGCGGCATCGAGAATGTCGGTCGCGTACCCGAACCGCATATCCAGCCCGGCCAGCTCCCCCGCCGCGTCGAACATCTCGATGCCGATCAACTGAAGGTCGTATTTCGCCTCGGCCAGTGCGAGATCGAGCACCTCGACCTCGAGCCCGGGCAGCGCGACGCGGCCCGACGGCATGTTCTGGAAGGTGAACATCACCTGGAACAGCGGCGCATAGGCGCTGGATCTGGTTCGGCCCATGGCGTCGACCACCTGCTCGAACGGCACATCGGCATGCGAGAGGGCGGCGATATCGCGATCCCTGGCCTGGCGCAGCAGATCGGCGAAACCGGTGCGCCCATCGACTTCGGTGCGCAGCACGACAGTATTGACGAACATGCCGATCAGATCGTCGAGTTCGCGTTCGCCGCGACCCGCGACCGGTGCGCCGATGGCGATATCCGTGGTCCCGGAAAGCTTGCCGAGCAGGACCGCGAAGGCGCCGTGGATCAGGGTGAACAGCGTGGTCCCGTGCTCGCGGGCAATGGTGTCCAAACGCCCGGAGAGTTCAGCGTCGATCTCGAAATCGACTGCCGCGCCGCGCATATTCCGGCGCGGTGGCCGCGGTCGATCCGTCGGCAGCGGCAGCACCTCGGGCAGTCCGGCCAATTCCGTTGTCCAGTAGCCGAGTTGCCGCGAGAGCAGGCTGTTCGGATCGTGGTCGGAGCCGAGTGCCAACCGTTGCCACTGGCTGTAGTCGGCGTACTGGATCGGCAAGGGAGCCCAGTCGGGTGCGTGGCCCGCGGTCCTGGCCAGATAGGCGCGCATCAGATCCCGCGTCATCGGAGCCACCGAATAGCCGTCGGCGCTGATGTGGTGCAGCACCACGACGAGCAGGTGCTCGTCGGTATCGGTGCACAACAGCGCCGCGCGCACCGGCACCGTCGCGGTGATATCGAAACCGGTGGCGACGAATTCCTCGATCCGCGCGTCGATATCGTGCCGAGATACCGGAATCGGCGTCAGTTCGAATGACAGATCGGCGACGGTCAGCACCTCCTGCACCGGACCGGGTTCGGTATCCGGATACCGGGTGCGCAAGCTCTCGTGGCGTTCGATCACGTCGCGGATGGCCGAGTCGAGGGCAGCGATATCCAGTGCGCCGGTGAGACGCAGTGCCGCCGGAATGTGATAGGCCGAGGAGTCCGGTGCCAGCCGGTTGACCACCCACATGCGCTGCTGTGCCAGCGAAAGCGGAACGGGCGCAGTGCCGGACCGGCGGGTGAGCGCGGGCCTGGCATCGGCGTCGCCGAAGTCGGCCAGGTGTGCCGCGAGCAGCTCGACGGTCGGCGCTTCGAATACCGCGGCGACCGGAACCCGCACTCCCAGCGCGGCACCCAGCTGAGCGGCCAACCTCGTCGCCAGCAGCGAATTGCCGCCGAGCGCGAAGAAGTCGGTGCCGACCCCGATCTCGCTGTGCCGCGCCGCGGTACCGATCACCGATACGAAGGTGGCGGCGACCAACCGTTCCAATTCACTCGACGGTGCGCGGAATTCCGCCGCGGCGAACACTGGTTCGGGCAGCGCGGCTCGATCGACCTTGCCATTGGCATTGAGCGGCAGGGACTCCAGCACGACAACTGCGGCGGGCACCATATAGGTCGGCAACTCCGCGGCCACGGCGGTGCGGATCGTAGCGGCCAGTTCGGTCGAATCGGCCTCCGGCACTGCGACATAGGCGATGAGCCGCGCTCCCGCATTGTCGTCCTCGCGCGCCACCGCCACCGCGGCTCGCACATCGGGCAGCCGCAGCAGCGCGGTCTCCACCTCGCCGAGCTCGATCCGGAATCCGCCGATCTTGACCTGGAAATCCGCACGCTCCAGGTACTCCAGCGTGCCCTCCGGACGCCAGCGGACGATATCGCCGGTCCGATACATCGTGGCGCCGATGGCGGCCGCGAACGGATCCGCGACGAACCGGTCGGCGGTCAGACCCGGTCTGCGCTGGTAGCCGCGCGCCAATTGGGCACCGGCCAAATACAACTCACCCGGCACACCCACCGGAACCGGCCGCAAGCGACCGTCGAGCACATAGACCCGGCTGTTCCACGCGGGCGTCCCGATCGGCACGATATGAGTCGGATCGTCAGCGACCTCGAAACCGGTGATCGATACCGCGGCCTCGGTCGGGCCGTACAGATTGAACAGGCGCGCGCCGGTCCGTTCGGCCCTGCGCCGGAATTCGATCGCGGTAGCCGGCGCCAGCGCCTCACCAATGACGAGCACCTGCCGCAGTGATTCCGGCAGCGGCGCGGCCGACACCGCGAGCAGCATGCCGACCAGGGACGGTACCGCGTGCAGCACCGTTACCGCATGCCGTTCGATCAGGGCACGGAGCCGGTCCGGATCACGTTCGGTGCCCGGCGCGGTCACCACCAGCCGACCGCCCGTCGTCAGGATCGACCAGAATTCCCATACCGACAGATCGAAGGTCGCCGGTGTCTTGAGCAGCGCGCTCACATTCGGTCCGGATGCGAATCGGTCACGCAGCCAGGCCAATTGGTTGACGATCGCGGCGTGCGCAATGGTGACGCCCTTGGGCAGGCCCGTGGACCCGGACGTGAAGATCACGTAGGCGGGATGCTCCGGCCGCAGTGATCGAACCCGTTCGTCATCGGTGATCGGCATCGCGTCGTATTCCGACAGGTCGAGCCGATCCACTTCCAGTGCGGCAAGTCCGGTTTCGATGGGCATTCCGTCGCGCGAGGTCGTCAGCACACAGCTGGGTCCGGCGGTCTCGATAATGTGCGCGATGCGGTCGACCGGATGATCCGGGTCGATGGGCACATACGCACCACCGGCCCGCACCACCGCGTACATGGCGACAACCAGTTCGACCGAACGCCGCATCGCGAGCACGACGGTCGCCTCCGGGCCGACCCCGTCGGCTATCAGCCTGCGTGCCAGCCGGTTGACCGCGGCATCGAATTCCGCATAGGTGAGCACGGACTCGGAGGTCGCATCGATCAGTGCGACGTGGTCGGGCGTCAGTGCCACCTGGGCGTCGATGAGATCCGCCAGCGTCGCCGATGCCACCGGATGCGCCGTCCGGTTCCACTCCTCGAGCAACTGGGTACGGGCGCCCTCCCCGAGCAGGTCCAATTCGCCGACTGCCGTATCAGGCTGAGTAACAACACCTTCGAGAATCCGGAGCAGCTGCGCACTGAACCGCCGCGCACTCGCGGGCTCGAACAGATCGGTGGCATACCCGAGCGCCAGGTCGATCCCCTCGGGTGCGCCGTCCGCACCGTAGTGGTCGACCGCGAACAGATGCAGATCGAATTGCGCTACTCCGCTGTCGAATTCGAGCTCATGCACCTCGAGTCCGGGCAGCCGCAGCTCACCGCGCTCATGGTTCTGGAACGAATACCCGACCTGGAACAGCGGATGACGCGCCGTCGACCGTTCCGGATTCAGCACCTCCACCAGGCGCTCGAACGGCACATCGGCATGTGAGAAGGCCGCGATATCCGCGGCCCTGGCCCGCCCGATCAGCTCATTGAAGCCTTCCGCACCCTCGACCCGGGTCCGCAGGACCAGCGTATTGACGAACATGCCGATGACATCATCGAGTTCGGCATCGCCCCGTCCCGCGATCGGCGTGCCGACCGCGATATCCGAACTTCCGGACAATCGCGCGAGCAGCACCGCCAAGGCGGCATGGACAACCATGAACAGCGTTGCGCCGCTGCGTCGTCCGAGCGCGACGAGCGCGGCATGCGATTGTGCGTCGATGGCGAACTCGACCTTCGCGCCGCGCAGGCTCTGACGTGCAGGCCGCGGGTGATCGGTCGGCAGCGCCAGCTGATCCGGCAGCCCGGTCAATGCCCCCGTCCAGTAGGCGAGCTGTTGCGCCGATACCGATTCGGGGTCGTCCTCACTGCCGAGCAGATCCCGCTGCCACAGCGCATAGTCCGCATACTGCATGGCGGGTGGCGTCCAGCCGGGTGCGCTGTCGTTCCGGCGCGCGGTGTACGCCTGCATCAGATCCCGGACGAACGGTGCGAGCGAAGACCCGTCCGCGGCAATGTGATGCAGCACCGCGGCCAGAACGAACTCCGCACGTCCCGCGATCCGGAACAACCGCATCCGCACCGGGATATCGGCCGTCACGTCGAAGGTGGTGGCGGCCAGCTCCCGAATCCGTTCCGGGAGTTCGGCCTCGGTGCTGTCGATCGGGTAGAGCGCCGGAACCGCCTGCGCGACCGGCACGATCAGCTGCGTCGCCGCACCGTCGACCTCCGGATACCGGGTCCGCAGCGATTCGTGTCGGCCGACCAGATCGGCGACCGCCGCTTGCAGTGCCGCGATATCCAGTGCACCGGTGAGCCGCAGCGCCACCGGAATGTTGTAGGCGATCGAGTCCCGGTCGAACCGATTGAGGAACCACATCCGCTGCTGCGCGGGTGATAGCGGAAGCCGCGCCGGACGCGCACCGGCGATCAGCGCGGGCCGGATCGCACCCGAATCGTTCGCGACGACTGCCGCGGCGAGATCGGCCACCCGCGGCGACTCGAACAGCGCGCGGACGCCGACGGTACGGCCGAGCGCGGCACCGATGCGGGCGGCGGCCTTGGCGGCCAGCAGGGAACTGCCGCCGAGTGTGAAGAAGTCGTCATCCGCGCCGACCAGACCGTCGGCGCCCATGCCGAGGACATCGGCGAAGACTCCGGCGACGACTTCCTCTGCGACCGTGCCCGGCTTGCGGTAGGCCGTGGCCTCGAATACCGGCGCGGGCAGCGCGGCGCGATCCAATTTCCCATTGACGGTCAGGGGAATTCGACTCACCACCATGATCGCGGCGGGCACCATATGCTCGGGCAGCCGGTGCGCGAGCCGTTGGCGCAGCCCCACGGTATCTGCCCCTTCGGCGCCGACCACATACGCGACAATGCGCGGCTCATCCACCAGATCGGTGCGCACGATAACCGCCACCTCGTGCACCGATACGTCCGCATCCAGCAGCGCCGCTTCGATCTCCCCCAGCTCGATCCGGAACCCGCGCAGATTCACCTGCTGATCGGCCCGGCCCAGATACTCCAGCTCACCGTCGACGGTCCACCGTGCGAGATCACCGGACCGATAGGCCAGCGCACCATTGTCGGCATACGGATCGGCCACGAACCGGCTCGCGGTGAGCGCGGGCCGCCCGAGATAGCCGCGCGCCAACTGGCCACCGGAGACATAGATTTCGCCGGGCACGCCGACCGGCACCGGCCGCAGCCGGGCATCGAGCACCCGCACGACCAATCCCGGTACGGCACCGCCGATGACGCTCGCCGAGCCGGTGCCCGCATCGATGCGCCGGTAGGAGACGTGCACGGTGGTCTCGGTGATGCCGTACATATTCACCAGCTGCGGCGTGCCCGGATGCCGGGCCGACCAGCCGCCGAGCCGCTGCGGTTCCAGCGCCTCACCACCGAAGATCACATAGCGCAAGGCGAGTTCGGCAGGCGGTGCGGCGGCCTCGGCGGCGATCAATTGATAGAACGCCGACGGCGTCTGGTTCAGCACCGTCACCCGTTCCGCGGCGAGCAGTTCCAGGAACTGTTGCGGTGAGCGCGAGGTGAAGTAGTCGACCACCACCAGCCTGCCGCCGTGCAGCAGCGCGCCCCACAGCTCCCAGACCGAGAAGTCGAAGGCGTAGGAGTGGAACATCGTCCAGACATCCGATGGTCCGAAATCGAAATGGCCCCGGGTGTTGTCCAGCAACCGCAGCACATTGCGATGTGGGATGACCACACCCTTCGGCTGCCCGGTGGATCCGGAGGTGTAGATGACGTAGGCCGTATGCGCGGGGTCGAGCGGTGCCCGACGCTCGGCCCGGGTGATCGGCGCCGAATCCATCGAATTCAGGTTGGCGGCCATATCCAGCACCGGTCCGCCGAACCAGCCGGGTGTCAATTCCGCGGTGGCACTGGTAATCGCGCAGATCGGACGCGCGTCATCGAGGACGTATTCGATCCGATCCGCCGGATAGTTCGGGTCGATGGGCAAATATCCGCCCCCGGCTTTGACCACCGCGAGCAGCGCGACGATCAGTTCCACCGAACGCGGCAGCGCCACCGCCACCAGGGCCTCCGGTCCGACTCCGGCCGCGATCAGCCGCCGGGCCAGCCGGTTCGACCAGGTATCGAGTTCGGCGTAGGTCAGCGATCGGCCACCGGCGCGGACCGCGACCGCCGCCGGATCCAGCGCCGCGGCCAGCGCGAACCGGTCGACCAGTGTGCTGGTCTCGGTGACGTAGGTCGCCACCGGAGTGGCCCATTCGTACAGCGCCCGATGCTGTTCCTCGGCGCTGAGCAGTTGGATATCCCCCACCACCACTGTCGCATCGGCCGCGATGGCGGCCAGCACCTGGGTGAACCGGCGACCGAGCACCGCGATAGTGCTCGCATCGAAAAGGTCTGTCGCGTAGCCGATCTCGATATCCATGCCATCGGCGCGACCATCGGCATCATCGGATTCGACCACCGTGAACTGCAGATCGAATTTGGCCGCGGCCGCATCGAATGCGACCGGCCGCACCACCAGATCGGCGAGTTCGAGCCGGGGCAGCGCGAAGTTCTGGAAGGCCAGCGCCACCTGGAACAGCGGATGCCGGTTCTGTGCCCGGACGGGCGCGATGACCTCGACCAGCCGCTCGAACGGCACGTCCGCATTGGACAGCGCCTCGATATCCTGTGCGCGCACGGTGTCGAGCACCGTTTCGAAGCGCGCCCTGGTGTCGATGTGCGTGCGCAGCACCAGGGTATTGACGAACATGCCGACGAGCCCGTCGAGCGCGGCGGCACCGCGACCGGCGACCGGAGTGCCGATCGCGATGTCCTCGCCGACCGACAGCCGCGACAGCAGCACCGCCAGCGCCGCGTGCACCGTGCTGAACAGCGTGGTCTCCCGCTTACGCGCCAACTCGCGCAGTTCACTGTGCAGATCCGAGTCGATGCGCAGCCGGTGGGTGTCACCGCGATACGACGAGACGGCCGGTCGCGGACGATCGGTGGGCAGTTCCAGTTGCTCCGGCAGACCCGTCAGCGCGCCCCGCCAGTACGCGAGCTGGCGGTGCGCCTGCGACCGCGGATCATCGTCGGCGCCGAGTGTTTCGGCCTGCCACAGCGTGTAGTCGGCGTATTGCACCGGCAGTGTGGTCCATGCCGGCCCGACGCCCGCGCGCCGAGCCGCATAGGCGGTCATCAGATCGCCCGCGAGCGGGCCGAGCGAGAAGCCGTCGGCCGAAATATGGTGCAGCACAATCGCCAACACGTGCTCGACCGCGGCACCATCGATGATCGCGAACAGCCGGGCCCGCATCGGCAGCTCCGCCGTCAGATCGAAGGTGGCCGCCGCGAATGCGCCGAGGCACGGTGCGAGTTCCGCTTCGGTGACCGGCTCGGACCGCAGCGTCGGAACAGCCTGTGCCGCAGGGATGATCACCTGCTCCGGACCCTGGGAACCGTCCGGATAGACGGTGCGCAGGCTCTCGTGCCGGGCGACCACATCCGCCAGCGCAGCGGCCAGAGCCGCGACATCCAGCGCACCGGTGAGCCGCAGCGCGACCGGAATGTTGTCCACGGCATCGCCGGGACCGGTCTCATCTCCCGCGAGAAAACGATTGAGGAACCAGATGCGCTGCTGCGCGGGCGACAGCGGAATCCGCTCCGGGCGTACGCGAGCGGTCAACTCGATATCGCCGAGCCCCGGGAATCCGCCGCGCGACACCTCGTCCGCGAGCGCCACGACCGTGCACGCCTCGAACAAGATCCGTACCGGCAGCCGCACATCGAGCGCCGCACCCAACCTGGCCACGACCTGAGTGGCACTCAGCGAATTGCCGCCGAGGGCGAAGAAGTCATCGTCCAGGCCGACCCGCTCGACACCGAGGACCTCGGCGAAGGTCCGGGCGATGAGCACCTGCATCGCGGTGCCGGGCGCACGGAAGACGGCGGCTTGGAATACCGGATCGGGCAATGCCCTGCGATCCAGCTTGCCGGAGCCATTGAGCGGGAACTCATCGAGCACCGCATAGGCCGCTGGCACCATGTACGCCGGTAGTTCCCCGCTCAGCGCTGCTCGCACGGCATCGGTATCGACCGTCGCACCGGCTTGCGCGACGAGGTAGGCCACCAGCTGTTCCTCGCGCAGCACGACAACGGCCTGTCCGATCGAATCGACTGCGGCAAGTGCGGTTTCGATATCACCGAGCTCGATCCGCAGACCGCGCAACTTGACTTGGAAGTCGGTGCGCCCCAGATAGTCGAGCACCCCATCGGCCCGCCAGCACACCAGATCACCCGTGCGGTACATGCGCGCACCGTCGCCGAACGGATTCGCCACGAACCTATCGCTGGTCAGCTCCGGCTGCCCGACATATCCGCGCGCCAATTGCGCTCCGGCCAGGTACAACTCACCGGGTACCCCCACCGGCACCGGACGCAGCCACCCGTCGAGCACATAGACCTGGGTATTGAATACCGGCGCACCGATCGGCACGGTGTCGATATCGGCAGCGGTGACCGCGTGGCCGGTGACATCCACCGCCGCCTCGGTCGGGCCGTACAGATTGTGCACCGCCGCACCGGTCAACGCACGCAGCCGGTGGGCGGGCCTCGGCGGCAACGCCTCGCCCGAGGCGAATACCAGCCGCAACGAATCACATTGAGCCGCTAGCGGTTCCGCGACGAACACCACCAGCATCGACGGCACAAAGTGCACGACACTGACCCGCTCGCGGCGGATCACCCGGGCCAGATACGCCGGGTCGCGGTGTCCGTCCGGCTGCGCGACAACCAGGCGCGCACCGATCTGCAAGGGCCAGAAGAACTCCCACACCGACACATCGAAGGTCGCCGGGGTCTTCTGCAGCACCACATCATCGGCGCTCAACGCATAGGCGTCCTGCATCCACACCAGCCGATTCACGATCGCGGCATGCGAAACCGCCACACCCTTCGGCCGTCCGGTGGAACCGGAGGTGAAGATCACGTACGCGGCATTGCCCGGCAGCAACGCACCGAGCCGATCCGCATCGGTGAGCGGCGCGTCCGAATAGTCGTCGGTGTCGAACAGATCCACATCGAGCACTGCCCACGCCCGCGAGCGCCCCTCGACCTCGGTCGGCAGTTCCAATCCGTCATCCGAACGGGTCAGCACACAGACCGGCCGTGCAGTCCGCAGCACCTGCGCGATGCGCTCCGCCGGATGATCCGGATCGACCGGAACATACGCGCCACCCGCGGTGAGCACCGCGTACATCGCCACAACCAGATCGACGGAGCGCCGCATGCCGATCGCCACGGTGCTATCCGGACGAACCCCAATGGACACCAGCAACCGCGCCAGCCGGTTGACCCGGCCCGCGAACTGCCCATATGTCAGCGTCGCGGAGCGACTCGGTGAGGGGTGGTGGTCGGGCGACGGGTGGGCCAGCGTCGCGGAGCGACTCGGTGAGGGGTGGTGGTCGGGCGACGGGTGGGCCAGCGTCGCGGAGCGACTCGGTGAGGGGCGGTGGTCGGGCGACGGGTGGGCCAGCGATTCACCCTCGAACGAGATAGCGACCGCCTCCGGCGTCCGTGCCGCCTGCGCCTCGAACAGCGACACCAATGTCGCGTCGGCGGCGCCCGGATGTGCCGTCGCATTCCAGGAGTTCAGGATCAGCGTCCGCTCGTTCTCGTCGAGCAGATCGATATCGCCGATCCGCATCCCCGGATCCGCCATCGCGTCGAGTACCCGCTGCAGCCGGATCGCGAACGAGGCGACCGTCTCGGCGTCGAACAGGTCGGTCGCGTACTCGAGGGTCGCACCCAGCCCGGCGGGAGCACCGGCGGCATCGACAGCTTCGGCGAGTGTCAGCTGTAGGTCGAATTTCGCTGTCTGCGTATCGATATCGAGCGCCGATACCGCGAGTCCGGCCAATGCCAAGCTGGTCTGCGCGGTGTTCTGGAAGTCCAGCATGACCTGGAACAGCGGATGCCGCGCCGCCGACCGCTCCGGCTGCAGTACCTCGACCAGCCGCTCGAACGGCACATCGGCGTGTGCGAAGGCGCGCAGATCGCCGTCGCGCACGGCCACGATCAGGTCGGCGAAGCGCAATTCCGGACGCACATCGGTGCGCAGGACCAGGGTGTTGACGAACATGCCGACCAGGTCGTCCAGCGCCTGATCACCACGTCCCGCGATGGGCGTGCCGATCGCAATATCCTGCTGCCCGGCGAGTTTCGCCAATACCGTGGCGAACGCCGCGTGCAGGACCATGAACAGCGAGGCGTTCGCATCCTCGGCCAGGCCGCGCAGTCGCTGATGCGTCGCGGCATCGATGGTGAATGCATGGCGGGCACCACGGCCGGTGGCAGCCGCGGGGCGTGGCCGGTCCATCGGCAGGTTCAGGACCTCGGGCACACCGGCCAGTTCGGCGGCCCAGAACCGGATCTGTTCGGCGATCAGCGATTCCGGATCATCCTCGGCACCCAGCGTCGCACGCTGCCACAGGGTGTAGTCGGCGTACTGCACCGGCAGCGGTGCCCACCCGGGCTCGGCACCGGCCAGGCGGGCGGCGTACGCGGTGATGAGATCCCTGGTCAGCGGCGCGATCGACCAGCCATCGCCGCTGATGTGATGGATGGAGACGACGAGTACGTGCTCGCCGCCTTCCGGAGCGTCCTCGTCGATGCCACTGGCACCCTCGGACCGCATGCGGAGCAATGTCAGCCGAACCGGCGGCTCCTGATCCACGGCGAAAGGCATTGCCGCCACGGCACGGATCCGATCGGCCAACTCCGCCGCCAGCACCGGCTCCGGTACGAGCGAACCCGTGACTTCCCCGACCGCCAACACCTGCTGGTGCGGAATACCTTCCACCGCTGGGTATCTGGTGCGCAGCACCTCATGCCGGATGCGCACATCGGCAATGGCGGCGTTCATGGCGGCCACATCGAGCGCGCCCCGCAAGCGCACCGCGGCCGTCAGATTGTTCGCGACCGAATCGGCATCGAACTGATTGAGGAACCACATCCGCTGCTGCGCATAGGACAGCGGCAGCACATCGGGACGGGGACCGGCCACCAGCGCCCGACGGTTGCGCGCCGTGCCCTCGGTGGGCAGATGCGCCGCGAAGGCGGCCACCGTCGAATATTCGAATAGCAGCCGCACCGGCACCTCGACACCGGCGATGGCGCCGATCCGCGCCGCAATCTGCGTGGCCACCAGCGAATTTCCGCCGAGTGCGAAGAAATCGTCGTCCAGGCCGACCCGCTCGAGCCCGAGCACCGCCGCGAACACCTCGGCCACCGCGAGTTCGGCCGAGGTGGTCGGTGCGCGATACGCCTTGACGGTCAGCACCGGATCCGGCAGCGCACGGCGATCGAGCTTGCCGGAGCTGGTCAGCGGCATTTCGGCCAGCGCGACGTAGGCGGTCGGCACCATATATGACGGCAGCGTGGCGCGCAGCCGCTGCTCCGACACCGCGCTCAGCTCCGTCTCCGGGATGGCGGAAACCACATAGGCGACCAGCAGTTCACCGGCGGCATGTGCGAACACCCGAACCGCCGCCGCCCGCACATCGGCCGCGGCCACCAGCGCCGCCTCGATCTCGCCGAGCTCGATCCGCTGCCCGCGCAGCTTCACCTGAAAGTCACTGCGCCCCAGATATTCCAGTTCCCCGGCACGATTGCGCCGCACCAGATCACCGGTCCGGTACATCCGCGCTCCGGCCGGGCCATAGGGATTGGCCACGAAACGCTCGGCAGTCAACTCGGCCCGGCCGTGGTACCCCCGCGCCACCTGGACTCCGGACAGGTACAGCTCGCCGATCACCAGATCCGGCACCGGTCGCAGCCGCGCATCGAGCACCAGCGCCTGACTCGCGCGCACCGGACGACCGATCGGCACCGGGCCCTTCGCCGCGGCGTCGACCGCCGCGTAGGTGGCATGCACCGTGAACTCCGTTGGGCCGTAAAGATTGTGCAGCTCGGCTCGGCTCACCGCGGCGAAGTCGGCCGCGACCTCACCGGTCATCGCCTCCCCTGCCACAAAAACCGTCCGCAGCGAGGCGATCTCGGCAATGCCGGTGGCATCGGCGAATACCGTCAGCATCGAGGGCACGAACGAGGTCATCGTCACCCCGTGCGCGGCAATGGTGGCGGCCAGATACGCACTGTCGCGGTGTCCGTCGTGTTCGGCAACCACCACGCGCGCACCACGCGCCAGCGGTGCGAACAGCTCCCACACCGATACATCGAAAGTCGCCGGAGTCTTGAACAGCACCACATCGCCGGTCCCAATGCGGTACTCATCGGCAATCCACTCGATCTGGTTCACCACCGACGCATGCGGTACCGCGACACCTTTCGGCCTACCGGTCGATCCGGAGGTGAAGATCACGTACGCGGTATCGGTCGCCCGCAGCGGGTGGAGCCGATCCGAATCCGTCACCGGCGCATCCGAATAGCGCGAGCAGTCGAGCGCATCGATGGCCAGCACCGGCGAATCGGCTCCGATCGACCAGCCATCGCCGGTGCGCGTCAGCACACAGACCGGCCGGGCCGAGGCGATAACGTCCGCGCGCCGGGCCGCCGGTTGGTCCGGATCCACCGGCACATACGCACCACCCGCGGTCAGCACGGCATAGGCGGCCACCACGAAATCCACCGACCGCCGCATACCGAGCACAACCAGCGCCTCGGGACCGACCCCGGCGGCGATCAGCCGCCGAGCGAGCCGATTGACCCGCCCGGACAACTGCGCATACGTCAGCGGACCGTCCGCATCGACCAGGGCCACGGCATCGGGCGTGCGCCGTGCCTGCGCCTGGAACCCGGCCAGCAGGGTAGCCGGACTTTTCAGCGTCGACTCGGCGGTACCGCATTCGATCGCCCGCTGCCGACCGGCCGCGTCGAGCAGCGGCAGATCCCCCACCCGCGACTCGGCATCGACCACGACCGCCCGCAACAACCGGACCAGCCACTGCGCGTAGTCCGCGATGGTGGATTCGTCGAATAGCTCTGTGGCATAGGTGAATTCGGCTTCGACACCCCCCGATGACAGCTCCGCCGATGCCGAACCTTCCCCGAGTCCGGCACCGGCGAAACCTTCGGTGACCGTGAGTTGGAGATCGAATTTGGTCACGCCGGTGTCCAGCGTACTGGTGTCGACCGACAAATCGGGGAGTTCGAATCGGATGTCCGCGGCATTGTCGAAAGCGAGCAATACCTGGAACAGCGGGTGCCGTGCCTGCGAGCGCGGTGGGTTGACGGCCTCGACCAGCTGCTCGAATGGCAATTCGGCGTGTCCGAAGGCAGCGAGATCGATTTCGCGCACGCGCGCAAGCAGCTCCGAGAAGGGCGCGGCAGGATCGATCGCGGTCCGCAGCACCAAGGTGTTGACGAACATGCCGACCAGGTCGTCCAGCGCCCGTTCACCGCGTCCGGCCACGGGCGTGCCGATCACAATGTCATCGCTAGCGGACAGCCGCGCCAACAGCACCGCGAATGCGGCATGCAGCACCATGAAGTTCGAAACACCCTGGACACGTCCGAGTTCGGCGATTCCGGCGTGCAGGTCACCGGGCAGCTCGAAGCGGAAGACCGCGCCCCGTCCGGACGAGACCGCGGGCCGTTGCCGATCGGCGGGCAACTCGATCAGATCGGGCGCACCGGCGAGCGTGGCGGTCCAGAACTCCAGCTGCTGCGCCAGGGGTGCCGCCGGATCCGTAGCAGAACCGAGCAATTCACGCTGCCAGAGGCTGTAGTCCGCGTACTGCACCGGCAGTGGCGTCCACTGCGGCGCAGCGCCCGTATGCCGGGATCCGTACGCGGACATCACATCTCGCGCCAATACCCGCAGCGACAGCCCATCGGCCGCGATGTGATGCAGGACCAGCGCCAGCGCGCAGCTTTCGTCATCGACCAGGAAGATCCGCGCCCGAATGGGAATTTCGCGCTCGAGGTCGAAGCCGAGCGCCGCGAACCGGGCCAACTCCGCATCCAGCGCACCGGCACCGATCGGCTCGGGCGCGCCGACGACCACGGCCTCGTCCACGGACAGCACCACCTGCTGCGCGGCCACCTCCGGCGCCGACACCGCGGGAAAGATCGTGCGCAGCACCTCATGCCTGCCGACCACATCGGCCAGGGCCGCCCGCAGCGCGGCCACCTCGACCGCACCGCGCAACCGCACCACGAAAGCCATGTTGTAACCGGCGCTGGCACGCTCGAACCGGTTCAGGAACCAGATCCGCTGCTGCGCCGGAGATAGCGGAACCAGCGACGGCCGGTGACGCGCCCGCAGCAGCGCGAGCACCGGCACGTCGCCGGCTCCACCCGTCTGCTCGATCAGTTCGGCGAGTGCGGACACCGTTGTGGCGGTGAACAATTCGCGAACTCCGAGCCGACAGCCCAGATCCGCGCCCAAACGGGCCGCGACCTGGGTGGCCACCAGGCTGTTACCGCCGAGAGCGAAGAAATCGTCGTCACGCCCGACCCGATCGTGACCCAACACCTCGCCGAAAACCCGCGCGACCGCGGCCTCCACCGGCGTCACCGCCGCGGCGTATTCGGTCGAGCTGCGCTCGGGCGCGGGCAGCGCGGCACGGTCCAATTTGCCGGAGGCATTGACCGGCAGCGCATCCAGCACCACGAATGCCGCGGGCACCATATAGCCGGGCAGCGCCTGGCTCGCCGCGGCCCGCAACTGCGCGAAAGATACTGCGCCCGGCTCGGATTCGACGACATAGGCGACCAACTGCTCGCCAACTCCGGCGTCATCGCGCACCACGACCACCGCCCGCACCACCGCATCGACGGCGCCGAGCACGGCCTCGATCTCACCGAGCTCGATCCGCAACCCGCGCAGCTTGACCTGGAAATCGGTACGCCCCAGATACTCCAGCTCGCCATGGGTGGTCCACCGGACCAGATCACCGGTGCGGTACATCCGCGTGGCGGCGCCGTCCGGCCCACCGAACGGATCGGCGACGAACCGGTCGGCGGTGAGCCCGGGTCGGCCGATATAGCCACGGGCGAGCTGTACCCCCGACAGATACAGCTCGCCCGAAGCCCCGACCGGTACCGGCCGCAGCCGCGAATCGAGCACATAGAGCCGGGTATTGAATACCGGCGCGCCGATCGGCACCGAGAGGGTATCGGTATCGGTCACCTCATGGAAGGTGACGTCGACCGCCGCCTCCGTCGGACCGTACAAATTATGCAGCCGCGCACCGGTCAGCACCCGCAGCCGCTGGGCCAGCGCGGCGGGCAGCGCCTCACCGGAGGCGAAGACCGTGCGCAACGAGGTGCGGTTGGTGAACTCCTGGTGAGCCAGAAACGCTTCCAGCATCGATGGTACGAAATGCGCGGTCGTCACGCCGTATCGGCTGATCACCGCGCGCAGATAGGCCGGATCGCGATGGCCGTCGGGCTCGGCGAGCACCAGCCGCGCCCCGACCTGCAGCGGCCAGAAGAACTCCCATACCGACACATCGAAGGTCGCCGGCGTCTTCTGGAGTACGACATCCTCGGACGAAAGCCGATACATCTGCTGCATCCACACCAGCCGATTCACAATCGCCTCGTGCGTGACTGCCACGCCCTTCGGCAGTCCGGTCGACCCCGAGGTGAAGATCACGTAGGCGGGCTGTCCCGGCCGCAAGGCGCTGCCGCGCTCCCGATCCCAGACCGGACCATCGGCATATTCTGCGAGATCTACCAGGTCGACGCGGATTTCCGGGATCCCGGAAAATTCCGGTGCCGCAGCCGTTTCGGTGGTCAGCACGCAGGCGGGCCCGGCGGTGGCCAGAATATGCGCGGTGCGCTCGGCCGGATGATCCGGATCGAGCGGCACATAGGCCGCTCCCGCCGCGAGAATCGCGTAGATCGCGACGATGAGCTCCGGCGAGCGGCGGATGTTAACCGCGATCAGCGTTTCGGGTCCGGCGCCGAGCCCGATCAGATGCCGTGCCAGCCGGTTGCTGCGGGCCTCGAGTTCCCGATAGGTCAGATCCGGCGCACCGGCGAATCGCACCGCGACCGCATACGGTGTCCGCCCGACCTGCGCCTCGAACATAGACACCAGCGTCGGCGCACCGGCGAGCACCGTATGCATATCGAAGGCGGTCGCATTCCAAATCCTGGTGCTCACCTCGAGTTCCAGTTCGGTCGCCACCGCCACCGCCACCATCGGCGTATCGATCTCGGCGGCCACCACCCGCTCCAGGTACTGCAGGAAGCGGGTGTGATGGCGGGCGATGTCATCGGCGGAATACAGATTCGGATTCGCCTCGAAATCCACGTGCACGCTGTCGCGCTCGCCGTAGTACACATTGAGGCTCAGGTCCTCCACCGGCCCGGTGGAGAGCACGTGATACCGGCCGACCGTATCGCCGAGGGTCAACTCGCTGCCGAACAGCATGATGTTGGCCACCGGACCGAATAGCGCCCGGCGCGTGGGCTGCCCGTCGTGCTCGGCATCGCGCCGGATGTCCTCGTGCCGATACCGCTGGTGCCGCAGTGCGCCCGCCACCTCGACCCGAGTCGCGCGCAACAGCTCACCCCAGGTGCCGTCGACCGCGAGCCGCAGCGGCACGATATTCGACAGCATCCCCGCCGACCGCCGCATCACCGCCGTGGTGCGCGCGGTCACCGGCAGGCTCAGCACCGCCTCGTCCCGGTCGGTGAGCCGCCCGAGATATCCGGCGAAGGCCGCGAGCAACACCACCGCCAACGTCGAATCCTGGCTCACGGCAACGATATTCATCCGGTTGACCAGCGCTTCTGGCAATACCCGACCGGCGATCAGGTTGGTCGCCGAACGCGGTGCGGTGCGCCCGTCCAGCGTGGTCGTGCCGTCCAGCCCGGCCACCCGCTCGGCCCAGTACTCCCGGTCGGCCTCGAAACGGGTGCTGTCGCGGTAGGTGAGTTCGCCGTCGACCAGCGCGGTCAGCGCACCCGGCCGCACCGCTGGCGGCTCGGTGCCCAGCACCCGGGCGGTGTACAGCTCGGCCACCCGCTGGATATTGGTCAGCGCGCCGAACCCGTCGAGCACGATGTGATGCGCCCGCATATACCAGAACGACCGATGGTCGCCGACCCGCAGCACGGCACCCGCGAACAGCCGGTCGGCCAGCATATCGACCGGCGCACCCGCATCGGCCCGCATCCATTCATGTGCCGCCGCAACCGGATCGGCATGGTCGCGCAGGTCGATCGCCTGGATATCAATGGAATTCGCGGGATCCACCCATTGGCACGGTGCACCGCCGGATTCGCCGACCCGCACCAGCGCCGATTCGTATTCGCGCGCCGCCTCGACCGTCACCTCTTGCAGGATCGCGGTATCCAGCGCCTGCGGCACATCCACGTACTCGGCCACATTGATCGGCACGTCGGGCTCGAGCAACTGTGCGTACCAGATCCCCAACTGCGCCGGAGCAAGCGGAAACGCTCGCAATGCGGTATGCGCCGGCCCTTCCGGTCGCGCCCCACCCAACTCCGTATCGTGCACCAGAGCCTCCTCGTTCGGCGAAACAACAGCTGGCCGAACGCTTTTGGGCACGACGAATAAGCCGCTGCGGCAACGCTGTTCAGCATTGGACGCATGGCTGGGACGCCACCACAAGATGATTCGGCGAATGTGCGGGGCACGACGACGGCACCCACACGAGATCGGAACAGATTTGCGTGAATCGAGATCGGTGACCGACGGTCACCGCCGCGGCGACCGACGGTCACCGCATGCGCCTAGCTCTTGATCGCTCCTCCAACGTTGCTGCCGCGGTGCGGGGCGCCGAGGCTTTGTCAGCTTCATCACACGGATGTGATCCGTGCATTGCGAACATTAGGCGCTTCGTTAATAAAAAGGAACTTTTTGCACTAAAAAAAGTTGGTCAATCGTCCAGCGCGCTCAACTGGGCCGACGCAGCAGGGCAAAGCTGTGTCCGCGACCACATTTCGATCGCGTATGTGAGCTACGGCACTTTCAGATGTGCAGACTATGAGCCCGAACGTTGCATCCGCGTTGCATCGGCGCCCAAGCGTCGATCGAGCACCCGAATCTTGGCCTCGATCTGCGCATATAACGGCGAATCACGATCCACCGTCGCGCGATAGGCGGCCCAGGACGCGGCATCGTCACGCCCCTCGGCACATGCGGTCCACCGACGCAGCACCGCGGTATCGCCGGAACTGAGCACCGCGGTGCGCAGCCGAACCCGAAGTTCGTCCCGGATATCAATAATTCCGGGCGCGGTCGAGCGCGGCAGCACCGGACCGGCGTACAGCCGTAATGCGGAATCGACATCACCGGAGTCGAGTGCGGCCCGCAGCGCTTCGATATCGGTTGCGACATGCACCCGCAACCGATATGGGCGCGAACCGAATACGCTCGGGCCGACCACCGCACGCAGCCGCGACATGGCGGCACGAATGGTGCCGTTATCCAGATCCGTGTCGTCGAGCAGCAGCGCGAGATGGTCGGCGCCGAGTCCCTCGGGATGTTCGGCGAGCAGCAGCAGGATCTCAGCATGCCGCTGCGACAACGGAACTCGATCACCCGCGACACTCAGCAGCGGCTGCCCGAGCCCGAGCACGTCCAGACCGAGCCGGGCCACGGCGATTTCGCCCGTCGTGCTGTCATAGGCCACGGCGCGGCCCGAGGACCCGTGCTGCCCCGCCCGCATGGCACTCAGCAGCAGATCCATTTCGGCCGCCGTCGATGTCGCCTTCACCAGCGCCAGGATCTCCGGCTTGGCCACCCGTACGCCCCCGGCGATCATCAGCACGCCGACCAGCCTGCCGTCGGGATCGTGTACCGGCGCGGCGACACCGGTGATCTGATGCATTCGGTGCAGAAAGTGTTCGGGCCCATGGATCCACGCGGCCCGGCCGGTGCGCACCACCAGGCCGACGGCATTGGTTCCGATGCGACGTTCACTCAGATCGTCGCCAGCACGCAGACCGATTTCGGCGGCCGCGTCGACCTGATCCGAATTGCCGTGCACCCACAGCACCCGGCCGAACTGATCGGCCACCGCGACGATCAAACCCGTTCTGGCCGTGTCCTGTACGAGCAATTTGTCGATCAGCGGCATCAATGCAGCAATCGGGTGCGCATCGCGATAGCGCTGCAGATCGGCACCGCGCAGGCCGCGCCCGTCCAGCAGGTCCATCGGGTCGATGCCGCCGCGCACGCTGCGCAGCCAGGATTCGAGCACAACCGGACGCAGCAGACCGGCAAGCTGCGACAGCTGCTCGCCACCCGCGCTAAGGTATCCATGTGCTTGTGCGGCATAGGCTTCCAGAGCGCCGAGTTGAGTGCCGGGTTCGACGCCGTGCCGTGGGGGCCGCCCACCTGCAAGATTGCTGACCATTAGCCTTTCTTTCCGCCCCAAACTGTACCGGCGCGCATTACCAGACAAAGGCGGTTGTCTTGGTTTGTCCGCCAGCTCACATCCCGTTCAGACCTCGTACAAATGTGACCTACCCGTCTTTCAGATCCTTAGGTGAGATATTCGCTGACGCATTCGGCGATCATTACCGTCGTCGCCTTCGGACCGCGGCTCAGCGGCACCGGCACGACGGAAAGATCCACCACGGATAATCCGGTCGTGCCATGCACTCGGCACCGCTCGTCGACCACCGCGCGTTCGTCGTCCGCACCGCCCATTCGACAGGTTCCCGACAGATGCTGCGAGGTAGCCAGATTCGCGCGCAGCCACGCATCGGCGGGTTCCGGTTTCGATTCCGGTGCGCGCACCATCGGGATTCCGTGCAATACCTCGAGCGCCATGGTCACCGCTTCTCGCAATCGAATCCGATCGGCGTCCGCCGATAAGTAGCGGAAATCGATGAGCGGCGCGATGGTGGGATCGGTGGAACGCAGCCGGAGCACCCCTTCGGATCGCGGACGCATGAGCGCAACACCTAAACGATGAATATACGGGGTAAACGATACGGTGTACGGACGGATTTCGACATCGTCGAGTTCCAGCACATATTCCAGCGGGATACCGACGCCGCTCGCCAACGCTGGATCACCGCGATAGTCGATGCCGATCTCGGGATGATCACTGAACCACGCGCCGACCGGCGCGGGATGCAGCACCGGAACATCCAGCGCCCGTAGCTGTCCCGGATCGCCGATACCGGAGCGCAGCAACAGCGCGGCAGATTCGATGGCGCCCGCACACAGCACGATGCGATCGGCCGCGAGCGTGCCCGCCTTGCCGTCGTGCAAATAGTCGACGCCGACGGCACGGGTGCCGTGAAAGCGGATGCGAGTCACCAGCATCGCGCCGGTGACGGTGAGGTTCGGTCGGTCGAGCGCCGGTGCCAGATACGCCGTCCCGGTGTCGACCCGCCTGCCGTGCTCGATATTGCACGGCACCGGTCCCCAGCCTTCGGCCGGACCCGCGCCGGGCAGCGCGTTCAGGTCGGGAATCGCGGCAAGGCCGAGTGCCGCACAGGCCGAGGCGAATTCGCGACTCAGCGGGGTTGGCGCGGCGGTGCGGCGCACCGGTATCGGCCCGGTCGTGCCGTGCCCCGGCCGGTCGCCGTAATCGAGATCGCGCTCGAGGCGGCGATAGGCGGGCAGCACCGCGTCGAAGGACCAGCTCGCCGAGCCGCCCAGCTCCTTGCTCCACGCCGTGAAGTCGGCCGCCGTCGCGCGCACGAAGTAGCCGCCGTTGATCGCGCCCGATCCACCGATCACCCTGCCGCGCACAATATTTCCGGCAATATCGTCGGCCAGGTCGACGGGATAGCGCCACACCAAGGTCGATTCGGGGCCGATCGGCATCCGGGTCGCGTCGAGCAGTTGCGCCGCATCGATCGACACCGGACCGGCCTCGACCAGCCGCACACTATGGGCCGGATCCTCGCTCAGCCTGGCCGCCAGGACGCATCCGGCCGTGCCACCACCGACGATCAGCGTATCGACCATCTCTACATCAGCTCATCAGGTGGTACAGCCATTACACGTTCGATTCAGTTCCGAGGCGTACTCGGCTTGAGCGACTCCAGGCTGCGGGCGCGGAATGCGCCCAGCCACAGGCCGGTTCCGTACGCGATATCGTCCATCCGCTTGTAGGCCACATAGCGGAAGGGGTCGAGGCCGCCCGCATCGCGGTGGGTGAACCAGTCGGCGAAACCGTCCGCGACCGCCATGGTGACCGCGATGCGCCGGACCCGCCGCGACAGCATCATCGCCACCATGGTGATCGGCCAATAGTGTCGGCACATCGCCGAGGCCAGTCGCCAGATTCCCGCGAAGTAGCCGCGCGCCAGATAGATCGCCGCGATCCGCGTGGGGTTGTCCAATCCGGTGAAGACCCGGCGTAGTCGGGCCAGCGCGGTCACCATGGTGATCAGTCCGCCGAGCAGTCCCCACTTCGTCAGCGTGGCGAACAGTATGGTCGCCACCGCGGTCCACAACGGCATTGCCAGCGGCGTCACCATGCCCGGATGCCGCTCGCCGAGCGGTGCGGCGCCGGTGCCGTAGAAGAGCTTGCGACCGAACCAGGCGCGGAACGAGATTCGACTATCGTGCGCGACATGTGCCGCGGGCTCATAGCGCAGCCGCCAGCCCGCCTGCTCCAACCGCCAGCACAGATCGACATCCTCGGCCACCTGCATCGACTCGTCGAATCCGCCACCGGCCAGCAGCGCCCTGCGGCGTACCAGCAGCGCGGCGCTCGGCACATACGACACCAGCCCGCGCGACTGCACGGCCGATTCGCGCCGACCGAGATCGAGTGAGGAGCGGGTGTGCTCATAGCGCGCCAGCGCATTCGACTCCGGATCGAGTGTGACGATCCGGGGCGCGACCAGTGCCACCTCCGGATCGCTGAAATGCCCGAGCATCACCTCGAGCCAGCCGCTGCGCGGGACCACATCGGAGTCCAGGAAGGCGACGAAGTCGGTTGTCGCGGCCCGCAATCCGGCATTGCGCGCGGCGGCCGGGCCCTGTCTGCGGTCGTGGCGCAGTACCGTCACCCGGCAGCGGGTGCCACGGTTGCGCGGGATCTGCACGGGCTGATCCGAGCCGTCGTCGACGACGATCACATTGTGCCCGCGCAGGGCCGCGAGGAGTCGGGCCAGGCCGTCGGCGTTGTTGTGCAGCGGCACGATCACGGTCACGTCGTCGAGCGCGGGCAGCAGCTGGGGACGCGGATTACCGACACCGGAGTCGAGCAGCCGTCTGGCAACAACGGCCGACTTCGGGTCGGTGACCTCGAGGTACCCGTCGCCGATCATCTCGGCGGCCTCCGGGGCAAGTCGCAGCAACCGGGCGGGCGAACCCCCGATCAAGATGCGCCCCCCGGAGTATGCGCGTACCCGTGGATCGATCCGCACCCCGAATCCATCGGGCAGGCGATCATGGCGCATTCCTGGCATGCTAGGCGGAGATTCGCGCATTGGCATCATCAGTCCGGAAAAAAGGACGGAATTCCGCACGAATGCGCCCACGGGGCGGGATATCTCCCGACACGGCTTTCCGGCGGGTCGCGCGCGACTCGCCGAAGGCATTCGGCAACAATCTGGCAATCATCGAATTGCCACTCGATAGCCATCGTCGATTGATCGTGCAGCACATAACTGGCTACCGGTTCGGAATCATGTCAGTGGACTCTCGTCGCAGGCGCGCGCGGGTCGCCGCTCCGGTGATGTGCGTTCAGCGGCGGGGCGAGATACCGACAGCGTCAGCGGAATCGGGCCCGACTTACGCGATCCCGGTCGGCTCGGCGCGGACCGGCGCGAGTGGTCGACCGACGAGCGCGGGATCATCCGTCCGGCGTCGGCCAGCGCCGCCTCGCCGTAGCCCTGCACGCACTCCGGGTCCGGCCCATCCGCGGGCAGTCCGGTGAAGAACTTCGCCGCCATACAACCGCCGCGGCAGGCGTCGTAGTGGGCGCAGCCGGAGCACGCACCGCCACCGGTGGGCTCGCGCAGTTCGGCGAAGAGTTCCGATTCCTGCCACACGGTGCGGAAACCGCCGTCCGACACCACATTTCCGGCACGGAACCGGTCGTGAATCGCGAAGGGGCAGGCATACACGTCGCCGACCGGATCCACCAGGCAGACCACCCGGCCCGCACCGCACATGTTCAGACCGGGCAGCGCCTGGCCGAAGGCGGACAGATGGAAGAACGAATCGCCGGTGAGCACGCCTTCGCCATTGCGCACCAGCCAGTCGTAGAGCACCCGTTGCTGTTCCGGAAGCGGATGCAGTTCGTCCCAGACATCCGCACCCCGACCCGATGGCCGCAGCCGCGTCAAACGCAGTGTGGCGCCGTACCTATCGGCAATCGCCTTGAACTCGTCGAGCTGGGCGATATTGTGCCGGGTCGCGACCACCGAGAGTTTTGCATCGGTGAATCCCGCCGCCGCCAGATTCTCCAACGCCCGGATCGCCATGGCGTAGGACCCCGGTCCGCGCACCGCATCGTTGACCTCGGCGTCGGCGCCGTCCAACGAAATCTGTACGTCCACATAGTCACTGGCGGCCAGGCGCGCGGCGACCTCGGGTGTGATGCGAACTCCGTTGGTGGAGAACTTCACTCCGACATGGTGCGCGGTCGCATAGTCGACCAGCTCCCAGAAGTCCTGGCGCACAGTGGGTTCGCCGCCGCCGATATTCACATAGAAGATCTGCATGCGCTCGAACTCGTCGATCAACGCCTTGCACTGTTCGGTGCTCAGCTCGCGCGGATCGCGGCGGCCGGAGGAGGACAGGCAGTGCACACAGGACAGATTGCAGGCGTAGGTCAGCTCCCACGTCAGGCAGATCGGTGCGGCCAAACCGGTTTCGAACTTATCGATCAGCCGCCCGCCCGTGGCAGCTCTCGGCTGCCCGGTGTGCGGCAGCGGTGCGGGCGTCGGCGTGGGCGCACTGCCCGGCGCGGCCCGCCTGATCATGTCCGAATCGGCCAACTGCGCCAAGGCGCGCACGTACGGTCCGGCGAGGTCATCCGAGACGCCCGCCGCCCGCAGTGCCGCACGTGCCGAGACATGCGCGGGCAGCGAGCGGACGATCTCGAGGATCTGTCGACTCTTCAGAAAGGAGAGTTTGCGCGTGCCGAAGTGGTAGAGCAGCGCACCGAACGACTCCGGCCGCAGCGCCACCCGCGGATGCGGCTCCCATCGGGTATCGAGATCGAGCATGGTCGTACCGCCGGTCAGTAGACGCCGCACATACCGTCGATGGAGACCTCTTCGATGAGGGTCTCCTCGATCAGCGGCGCCTCCTCGATCGACCTGGATTCGATCGTCGCGATCCGCCCGGTGTTGTCGGTATCGGTGTGTCCGATGGATCCGTGCTCCGGCATGCCTACCTCCGAGATGCGACCAGTTACCACGGCCACGGGTGCGGCCGTGCTCACACGATAACGTCACGAGCTGACAAAATGGAACACGTTTCAGTATGTGAATTACACCAGCGCCGTATCGCCGCCGCCGCGACCTCACATGTCGCCGCAGGTCCGCCTCCCCACACACGCCGACCGAGCCGCGACCGCGCGCTCTAGACTGCGGGTGGCAAGCAGCTGAACAGGACGTGACGGGCGACATCGCCCGCAGTGGTAGAGGTGGCATGGGAGTCGGACGAATGCAGACGAGCGGGGGCGGCTACACCCCGCGGTGCGAGCTCGAGGCCCGGAGGCAGCAGCTTGCGTAACCAGGTAGGGCCCGGGAGCGCCGCAAATAGGACCCCGCGGTGCGAGCTCGAGGACCGGAGGCGGGAGCTTGCGTAACCACGGAGGGCCTGGGAGCACCGCAAATAGGACCCCGCGGTGCGAGCTCGAGGACCGGAGGCGGCAGCTTGCGTAACCACGGAGGGCCTGGGAGCACCGCAAATAGGACACTGTCGGAATCCGAGATCGTCGAAGCCGCGCTGCGCGTGGTCCGCGAGGACGGCGTGGAGAAATTGTCGATGCGTCGACTCTCCCGCGAACTCGGAGTTTCGCCGATGGCGCCGTACTACTACGTCGCCGATAAACGCGAGCTGCTCGACCTCGTCGCGAGCGCGGCACTGACCGGAGTTCGCAAGCCGGCACCCGATTCCGGGCCGTGGCAGCACCGGCTGCGCGATCTGATCGACCAGATCGACGACAAGCTGCGCAAACATCCCGGACTCGGCGATGTGCTGATCGAGCAGATGCTCGGCAAACAGCTCGATCTGATCGCCGCCATTATGGAGATCCTGTTCGAGGCGGGTTTCAATGACCGCAATGTGCTGGCCGCGTACGCGACGATCCACACCTACCTGTTCGGCCGCCGGCGGGTGAATCCGCGCGAGCGGTCGCCGCTGTCGGAGGTGGCACTGCCGGAGTCGGTGGAGCGGGCCACCAAATACATGGCGGACCTGCGCGGGAAGTACGCCTACGACTTCGGTATGGAAGTGCTGATCGACGGTCTGCAGGCCCAGCTTGTCCGTCAGCCCGGTCCCGACGTACGATGAAACTGAAACACGTTCTAGTTTTGGTTTTGTTCGAGAGGACGAAATGACCACCGTCGAAGTTCCACACGGTTCGCGTTCGGTCGTGCTGCGGGTATCCGCAGTCATCGCCGAAACGGCCGACACCTGTTCGCTGGTCTTCGACGTGCCCGACGAACTGCGCGAACGTTTCGACTACCAGCCGGGGCAGTTCCTCACCCTGCGCATCCCGAGCGACCTCACCGGCTCGGTGGCACGCTGCTATTCACTGGCCAGCTCACCGCACACCGACGACCGGCCCAAGGTGACCGTCAAGCGCACCGTGGGCGGCTACGGATCGAATTGGGTCTGCGACAACGTCAAAGCGGGCGATCAACTCGAAGTACTGCCGCCTTCGGGCGTCTTCACACCGAAGAACCTCGACGACGATCTGCTGCTGTTCGGCGCCGGCAGCGGCATCACGCCGGTGATGTCCATCCTGAAATCGGCGCTGGCGCGCGGGAACGGCCGAATTGTGCTGGTGTACGCCAATCGTGATCACGAATCGGTGATCTTCGCTGGTGAGCTGCGCGAATTGGCCGAGAAGCAGCCGCAGCGGCTCATCGTGATCCACTGGCTGGAGCACCTGCAGGGGCTGCCGACCGCGGACGGTCTGGCCGCGCTGGTCGCGCCGTACGCGGGCTACCACGCCTACATGTGCGGGCCGAAGCCGTTCATGGACCGGGTGCACGACGCGCTGGCCCGACTCGATGTGCCGCGTTCGCGCACGCACGCCGAGGTGTTCAATTCCCTTGCGGGAGACCCGTTCGCGGATCAGGCACCGGTCGAGGTGACCGACGAGGAGGCCGCCGCCGCGGCCACCGTCGAGGTCGAACTCGATGGCGAGGTGCACGAGCTGAAGTGGCCGCGCAAGCAGACCCTGGTCGACATCATGCTGTCGAAGGGCCTGGATGTGCCGTATTCCTGCCAGGAAGGCGAATGCGGTTCCTGCGCGTGCACGGTGCTCGAGGGCAAGGTCGAAATGGACAATGCCGAGATCCTCGATCCCGAGGATATCGAGAACGGCTATATCCTCGGCTGCCAGGCGCATCCGGTCACCGACCACCTGCGCATCCAATTCTGATCCGGCGCAACCGGCTACAGTCCGCGGTAGTGGACGCGGAGGGCGGGATCCAGGCGCTCGGTCGCATAGCTCAGTGCGGTGCGGCCCATCTCGGCCGCATGCTTGTCGAGGAAGCCGGTCAGCAGTCGCTCGTCGACGCGCTTGCCGACCTCGCGCAGCATCCAGCCGAGCGCCTTCTGGATCAGATCGCGGCGATCGTCGAGGAGTTGTTCGCAGAGTTCGAAGGTGGTCGAGGCGTCGCCCGCCTTGATGAAGGCAAAGGTCGACAGCAGCGCCACCCGGCGCTCCCAGAGCGAGTCCGCGCGCGCGAGTTCGAAGAGCAGGTCACGTGGCCGATCGAGCAGCCAGGGGCCGATGACGTTCTCGGCGGAGACGTCGACCAGATCCCAGTTGTTCACCCGGCCCCGGCGCACCGCGGCGAGATAGAGCTCGACCATCGCCGCCTGCCCATCGGTATCGAGCGTGCGCGGCTTGCGCGCCGCGGCGAATCTGGCATTGAGGATGACCAGCGCGGCCAGCCGGTCCTCGTGCACGGCACTGTCCAGCAGCGCATCGATCTCATCGAGTGGAAGTGCCGCAAAGCGTTTCGCGATCGATCGGGTGACGGGCACCCGCACACCGAGGAAGACATCACCTTCGCCGTACTCACCGGGCCCGGTCTTGAAGAACCGTGCCAGCTGGCTGGCATCGGCGGGGTCGGCGACCTCGGTCAGAGCCGCGTGCACCGCGGCGGCGGTCAGTTGGGCCAGCACTGCTATCCCTGCGCTCCCAGGATCCGTCCCGATTCGAAAGCTGCTGCGCTGACCGGCAATTCACCCGGTCGATCGCTGTTGAGCACCCGCACCGCACCATTGCCGGTGGTCGGCCTGCCGAGCGCATCCATCCGCCGAATCGTCTGTGCCGCAACGGCTTGCGCGCTGTCGAAGAGCCGAACGCCATCGGGCAGTGCGGCGACAATGGCATCGATGACCAGTGGGTAGTGGGTGCATCCGAGCACCACCCCCTCGACATCGGCCGGAGTCTGTTCGGCCGCGCGTGCAATCGAATCGCGGGCCGCGACCAGGTCGCCGCGATCGATCGAATCCGCCAAACCGTGACAGGCGATGCCGACCACCTTCGCATCACCGCCGAACCGGGCGATCAGATCCGCCTGATACCGACTGGCGGTGGTGGCCGCGGTGGCCCACACCGCGACCGACTTGCACACCGCCGCAGCCGGTTTGATCGCCGGAACGGTGCCGATCACCGGTACGCCGGGCCCGACCTCGGCGCGCACCTGGTCCAGCGCGGTGACGCTGGCCGTATTGCACGGCAGCACGATCACCTCCGCCCCGAGGCGAACCGAACTCCGCGCGGCGTCGACCACCCGGTCGGTCACCCACTGCTCGGGTTTGGGTCCCCACGGCGCGCCATCCGGATCCAACCGCAGCAGCAGGTCGACATCCGGCCGCAGCTTGCGCAGCCAGGCGGCCGTGGGCAGCAACCCCAGCCCGGAATCGATGAGCGCGACGATCACCCGACCACCGTATTACAGCGGACCATCACGCCCTACTCGGCCGCCGGGCTGGTTGTATCGAGCGCTCGGACGAGCAATCGCTACGACTGATCCTTTCGAGCGACCCGCGAGCAATCGCTAGGGTGTGGCCGCGAGCAGATCCGCGATCGGCGCATTCGCGGCGATCTTCGCGCGGGCCTTCATCACCTGGCCGGTCATGCCCGCGCCGACCACACCGGTCAGGTTGCCGTGCTGGGAGTAGTAGGCGAGGAATTTGCGGCCGTCGTCGGCGACGACGTGGATATCGTCGGTGGCGCTCGGGGTGCCGAGGGCCTGGATCTTCACGTCGTACTGATCGCTCCAGAAGTACGGCACCCGCGCCGCGGTCGGCGGTTCGGCGCCGAGTAGCGCGCAGGCCAGCAGCTTGGCCTGTTCACCCGCATTGGTCCAATGCTCGATGCGCTTGCGCAGCCCGGTCTCGTGCCGCCAGGCGGCCACATCGCCGACCGCCCACACCCCATCGACCGAGGTGCGGCCCACCTCGTCGGCGAGTACGCCGCCACCGGCCGCGGGCTCGGCGAGCTCGATACCGGAATCGGCGAGCCATTCGGTCACCGGACGCGATCCGACGCCGATGACCACCAGATCGGCGGATACCTCACTGCCATCGGAGAGCACGGCGCCGCGCACCCGCTCGGCATCGTCGGCGAGGAAGGTGTCCAGGCCGGTCTCGCAGCGCAGGTCGACGCCCTCGGCCCGATGCATGCGGGCCACCAGCGCGCCGATCTGTGCGCCGAGCACCGAGGCCAGCGGCGTCGGCTGCGGTTCGATCAGGACGACCTCGACACCGCTGGCCCGGAAGCTCGCCGCGAGTTCACAGCCGATGAATCCGGCCCCGACCACCAGCGCCGTACCCGCGCCGGACAATTCGGCGCGCAGCGCGGCGGCATCGGTATGTCCGCGCAGTACGTGCACGCCCCGCAGATCCGGCAGTCCGGGCAGGCGGCGCGGCCGCAGACCGGTCGCGATGATCAGCTGGTCATAGTCGAGTGTGCCGCCATCGGCCAGACGCACCTGGCGCGCGGCGGTATCCACGCCGACCGCCTCGGTATCGAGCCGCAGGTCGATCTGCTTCTCGTCGAAGAATTCGGCGGGCCGCAGGGTGGTGTCGTCGGTCTCGCCGCGCACGAACTGCTTGGACAGCGGCGGGCGGTCGTAAGGCAGCCGCGACTCCTCGCCGATGAGGATCAGTCCGCCCTCGTAGCCCGCGCGACGCAACTCCTCGGCGGTGCGCAGCCCGGCGAGACCGGCTCCGACGATGACAATCGGCCGGTTCATGCGGCCTTCCCTTCATTAGCGCCGAACCGGCGCCGGGTCGAGTTGGCATCCGTTACTGAGGGTGACACGAAGCTCACCCTAACCTTTGCTTGGTTGCAAACCGCAGTGAGGGCCGCCACACCGGATCACCAACCGATCGGTGCGCAATCGTATCCATATTTATATTGATCGGGCGGTCAATCAGAGTTAGATCGAAGTGCGGAGAACAATTCAGAGCCTGAGGAGGCACACCATGTTCACCGAAAGTCGCGCGCAGGATTTCCTGGCCGTTGTGCTGGGCATCTTTACCGCGCTGTCACCCCTGTGGGTGAACACGAACGACAACGGCATGTGGTCGTTGATCGTCCTGGGCGTGCTCATCGCCCTCACCGGCCTGACGCAGATGTACCGGGCGACCCTGGCGGCCGCCGACTATGCGATGGGCCTGTTCGGCGCATTGCTGTTCATCTCCCCATGGGCGATGGACTACACCGGCTACCGCGGCGCATCCTGGACCGCATGGGTAGTGGGCGTGGTGACGGTGGTGGTCGCGGTGGCGGCGCTGCCGACGGTATCGGGTCGGCTGCACGATATGGCGCCGCATCACTGATGCAGATGCCGAAACCCCGGCGAGGCGGGCGGCGCCGTAGCGCGAAAGTCGACGGCGACGCCCGTCAGCTTATTCTCGATGCCTCGGAAAAACTGTTCGCGGCACAGGGATTCGATGCGACCGCGACCGCGGCCATCGCCGAGGCTGCCGGTGTCCCCAAGGGCCTGGTCTTCTACTACTTCCCCACCAAGGATTCGATCCTGTCCACACTGATGGCCGAGCGGGTGCCCGCGGAGCCGATCGGCGATATCGGCACGGTGGTCGCACCGGGCGATCCGGCGGCCAGCCTGGTCAATCTCGATGCCGCGCTGAATCTGCGCGATCACCATTCCTCGGTGCTGCGCGTCATCATGTGGCGCGAGGCCGATACCCATCCCGATGTCCGCCGCCAATTGCGCCGCCTGCGCGATCAACTACTCGATATCACCGCCCGGGTGCTGCAGGCCAGCGCGCCCGTTCCGGTCCAGCCCGGCACGCTGCGTGCCTGCGCGGCCGCCTGGGTTTCGGCCATGTTCGCCATTGCCAGCAGCGATCGGCTGCACGCCCTCGACGGGGTGCCGCTGCCGACGGCGGATGAGATCTTCAATGTCGCGCGGGTCGTCGCGGCGGGCATGACGCAGCTCGGTTGAGCATGCTTTTTATTCTTTCGACTGGATAACTGAAAAGCGCGCCTTTACAGATGTCATCCGGGGCGCGTGATAGACCTTCGGTTTGTGCAGATCAATCGAACCCTTCGAGATCTGACCGGTCTCGCGACGCGCGCATTGATCGTCTGCCTCATCGTCGGCGCCTCGACGACATTTCTGGGCGGCACCGAAGCCCACGCCACACCGATTTACCCGACCCCGGATCCGGACCCCTTCTATGCGGCACCACCGGATCTGGCGAATAAGCGACCGGGTGAGGTGCTCGCGACGCGACCGATGCCGCCACTGCTGGTTTTCCCGGAAACCACGATCACGCAGATCAAATTCCGTTCGAACAATTCCGCCGGACAGCCGATCGCGGCGACGACGCTAATGCTGACGCCGCGCTCGCACCGCCCCGATGGACCGGTTCTGTCCTATCAGCACATCATCAACGGCCTCGGCACGCAGTGCACGGTGTCGCGCGTGCTCTACACCTCCGATCCGGCTCTCCAGCTGCGCGAGGCGGTGCTGCTCAACGCGCTGCTGTTCGCTGGCTGGAGCATCGCACTGCCCGACCATCTCGGGCCGAACTCTGCCTATGGCGCGGCCCGGCTCGGCGGCCAGATCACCCTGGACGGCATTCGCGCCATTCGCCGAGTTCCCGAACTCGAAATAGCGAACAGCAGAATCGCGATGGCGGGCTATTCCGGCGGCGGCATGGCCACCGCATTCGCCGCCGCGATGGCGCCGAGGTACGCGCCCGAACTGGATATCGCGGGCGCCGCGATCGGCGGCGTACCGATGAACCTGGTGAAAATGGTGGAATGGGTCAACACCGATCCGCATCCGGCATTCGGCCTGCTGATGGCGGCCGGTATCGGGCTGGAACGGGAGTACCCGTACCGCTTTCCGATCAGCGACTACCTGAACCAACGCGGGTTGGAAGCACGCACCGCGATAGCCAACGCCTGCACCAACGAAATCCTCTACATCGGCGCCGGGCACAGCGCCCGCGATTACGCACGGAATATGACCCTGGCCGATGATCGGAATGCCAGGGCGGTGGTCGAGGAGAACAGTCTGGAACTCTTCGACGGCATCCCGAATATGCCGATCTTCGAATGGCATTCGCCGAACGATCCGCTCATTCCGGTCGACGCGATCCTCAATGTCGACCGGCGGTATTGCGCTGCGGGTGTCGCACTGCAAGCCGAACTCACCTACTCCCCCGAACATCTGAGCGCCGCCGTGCTCGGGATACCCGCGGCGCTCTTCTGGCTCGACGCCCGCTTGCGCGGCGACCCGGCCCCGAACAACTGCGAAAACTAGTCCGCCAGGAAGGCGACGACATCGGGAACGAAGCGCTTCACGACCCCGATGTGGGTGGTATGCGGGTAGATGATCAAGCGCGAGTTCGGGATTCCGTCCGCGGTGCGGCGGAAGGTTTCCGTGCTGTAGCCGCCATCGCTGTCGCCACCGAGGACCAGGGTCGGTGCGGTGATATCGCTGAGCCGACCCGTGAGGTCGAAGGCGTCCTCGGCACGGATGAAGGCCAGGGTGTCGGCGGGATTCCGCGGGCGCGCAAGGGGATCGGCCAACCACATGCCCGCGGCGGCGAGGCGCTGCGCGACCGGTGATTTGAAGGCGACCGCGGCCATGTGATGCAGTCCGCGCTTGCCCGCATAGGCCGCCTCGCCGTAGCGCAGCTGCGCCGCGCGCGTGGCGTTTTCCAGGGTGTAGCCCGACGAGGCGATGATCAGTCGCCGGACGGCGGCGGGGTGGTCGGCCGCGAGCTGTAGGGCCAGCGATCCCCCCGAGGAGACGCCGACAACATCGACGGGTTCGCCGAATTCGTCGTGCAATGCCCGCGCATGTTCGGCGGCGATATCGGCCATCGTGGTGCCCTCGGCCATACCGGGCGCGCGGTTCACTGCGTAGACCCGGAAATGTGCCGCGAGCGGGGCCAATGTCCTGATCTCGGACTGTCGCAACCATCCGGTCGGATTGGCGTGATCGGGGGTGAACCACCGCAGGAAGACCAGCGGACGTCCGGATCCGAGTGCGAGATACGGCATGCCGTGCGTCCACGTCCCCTCGGTGACGTCGAGTGCGGTAGCCAGGGCCGAACTACTCATGCTTCCTCCGATCAACCGGTCTTACCTCTTCGCTCGACGTTAGCGCCGAGCCATGCCGACCCGCGATAACCTCCGAGGTCATGGGTTCGAGTACCCATTCGGAAGGGTTCGGCCACCGCACCGGCGCGAAGTTTCGCCACAGGCTCGCGTATGCGATGCGTTGTAGTCCCAGTTGCGCACCTGGCGGTTACCGTTGGAATATGCGCCTGATAGCAGCGGCCGCCCTGGTGGCGGCGTTGCCGATGGCCGCCTGCGAGAGTTCATCGCCCGCGCCATCGGCCAGCATGATCACCCGGCCCGCGGTTGCGGTAACTCCGCATACGCCGATTCCCGAACCATCGGTTCCCGCGGCATCGGTGCCCGGAGCGACAACGCCCGCAACCACCGGCCCGCCGACCGACGCGCAGCCCCTGGGCGCACCGTACTGTGCCGCCACGGATGTCGCACTATCGCTGGAGAATGCGGGCGGGGCGGCGGGGAGTATCTACGCCCCGATCGATTTCACGAATATCACCGCGCGCGCCTGCGCGCTCTTCGGCTATCCGGCAGTGTCACTGGCCGTCGGAGATCCGCCACTGTCGATCGGCCCCGGAGGCGAGCAGATCACCGACGGCGAGCCGCAACAGGTCATCCTCGGCCCCGGCGCGGTCGCGCATGCGACAGTGCGGTACACACAGGCGGGAAACTACGACTGCGAGCACGCTCCGGCCGAATATCTGCTGATCTATCCACCGAACCAGACCGTCGCGGTAACTCTCCCATTCGACGTCGACGCCTGCGTGCACCCCCCTATAGCGCTACTGCACGTCGATTATGTGAAGCCAGGCACGGCGAACTGAAACCCGCGCGGCACAACACCTTTCGATGCAACGGCGTCCGCGCCGATGCTCGAGCTCATGGCCGCGGTCGATGAGTCCATCCCGGACCCCGCCATGAGATCCTCGAGCTCGTCGAGGCTGTCTACCGTAGGATGTACCCGTGACCGCCGCGCGCGACTACTCCGAGCTTCACACGCTCATCGACCAACTGGAGCCCCAGCAGGCCGATGAGGTGCGGCAGCATGTGCTGCGGCTGGTCCGACCGAAATCTGACCGATTCTCAGTCCTACGAACGTTCGATGGTCCTGCGACTGACCTCGGCGCGCGCGCCAAAGACGTTCTGCGTGACGAGATCGGTCGAACCGATGCTGATCGTTGACACTGGTCCACTCGTCGCCTACCTGAACCGCCGCGATACCGACCATGCTCGATGTGCCGAACTGTTCGGTAGTCGGACGGACGAACTCCTGGTCACACCGTACGTAGTAACCGAGGCGTGCTATCTGATCTGCAAATATGTGGGCCCGACCGCGGAGAAGAACATCATCGAAGCACTTGTCGCCGGTGACCTGACCCAAATCGACATGACCGCTACCGACTTGCCCCGGATGGCCGAGTTGATGACCCAATACCAAGGATTCCCACTCGGTGTCACCGATGCATCGGTAATCGCAGTCTCCGAACGCCTCGGCCTGACCGAAGTCGCTACCCTCGATCACCGTCATTTCCACGCGATCACGCCCCGCCACACAAGTGCCTTCAAGCTGTTGCCCTGAGGGGCTCGATCAGGGTCGCTTCGAACGGTTTACCCACTATGGAAGTGCCCGCAAGAGCTAGACCGCCAATTGCTTCATTCAACTTCTGTTCGCGCCTGTACAGCGTCGATAAATCGGCATTAGCGCACAAAGGGCCTCCTCCCGCAAGGAAGCGGCCCTTTCGGTAGGAGCCAAATCCTATTGGATACCGACTGTTGTCCCCCGCCCACCAAACTGGCGGCTGCCAACCCCCGAAACGCCGAACGGCGCCGCCCCGTTCGGAGCGACGCCGTTCGATAAGCGATTCAGTGAATCACTTGACAATCTTCGTGACGCGACCGGCGCCGACGGTGCGGCCACCCTCGCGGATCGCGAAGCGCAGACCCTCGTCCATGGCGACCGGCTGGATCAGCTTGACGGACATCTCGGTGTTGTCACCGGGCATGACCATCTCGGTGCCCTCGGGCAGCGTCACAACGCCCGTCACGTCCGTGGTACGGAAGTAGAACTGCGGACGGTAGTTGTTGAAGAACGGGGTGTGGCGGCCGCCCTCGTCCTTGGACAGGATGTAGGCCTGACCCTCGAACTCGGTGTGCGGGGTGGTGGTACCCGGCTTCACGACAACCTGGCCACGCTCGACATCTTCGCGCTTGATACCACGAACCAGCAGACCGACGTTGTCACCGGCCTGGCCCTGGTCGAGCAGCTTGCGGAACATCTCGATACCGGTGACGGTGGTCTTGGTGCTCTTCTCGCGGATGCCGACGATCTCGACTTCCTCGTTCACGTTGATGATGCCGCGCTCGACACGACCGGTGACGACGGTGCCACGACCGGTGATCGTGAAGACGTCCTCGACCGGCATCAGGAACGGCTTGTCGGTCTCACGAACCGGGTCCGGGATGGACTCGTCGACAGCGTTCATCAGCTCGACGATCGCCTCGGTCCACTTCGGGTCGCCCTCGAGCGCCTTCAGACCGGAAACCCGCACGACCGGCGCATCCTCGTCGAACTCCTGGGCGGCCAGCAGCTCGCGGACCTCCATCTCGACGAGCTCGAGGATTTCCTCGTCGTCGACCATGTCCGACTTGTTCAGCGCGACCAGGATGTAGGGCACGCCGACCTGACGGGCGAGCAGCACGTGCTCACGGGTCTGCGGCATCGGGCCGTCGGTGGCGGCGACCACGAGGATGGCACCGTCCATCTGCGCCGCACCGGTGATCATGTTCTTGATGTAGTCGGCGTGACCCGGCGCGTCGACGTGAGCGTAGTGGCGCTTCTCCGTCTGGTACTCGACGTGGGAGATGTTGATCGTGATACCACGAGCCTTCTCCTCCGGCGCCTTGTCGATCTGATCGAACGCGAACGCCGCGTTCAGATCCGGGTACTTGTCAGCCAGCACCTTGGTGATCGCTGCGGTCAGCGTGGTCTTGCCGTGGTCGACGTGACCGATGGTGCCGATGTTGACGTGCGGCTTCGTCCGCTCGAACTTCGCCTTCGCCACTTGGTGTCCTCCTGGACTTGTTGGTGCGTGCAGTTGCAGCAGTGCGGTTTACATATTGGGGGTCGTGCTGACTCCCGGCTGATAGGGGCAAGTCTTGCACCTGCCCCCATCATGCAGGCGCGGAGCCTGCGGAGTGCCCGAAGACACCTACTCGCCGGTCGCCTTGGCGATGATCTCCTTCGACACGTTGGCCGGAACCTCCGCGTACGAATCGAACACCATGGAGTAGTTCGCCCGGCCCTGGGTCTTCGACCGCAGATCGCCGATGTAACCGAACATCTCCGAGAGCGGAACCAGCGCCTTGACGACACGGGCACCACTGCGTTCCTCCATGGCCTGGATCTGGCCACGGCGGGAATTCAGGTCGCCGATCACATCGCCCATGTAATCCTCGGGCGTGATGACCTCGACCGCCATCAGCGGTTCGAGGATCACCGGACCGGCCTTACGGGCCGCTTCCTTCAGGGCCTGCGAGCCAGCGATCTTGAAGGCCATTTCCGACGAGTCGACGTCGTGGTAAGCGCCGTCGAGCAGCGTGACCTTCAGGTTCACCAGCGGGTAGCCCGCGAGCACACCGTACTGCATGGCATCCTGCGCGCCCGCGTCCACCGAAGGGATGTATTCGCGGGGCACGCGGCCACCGGTGACCTTGTTCTCGAACTCGTAGGTCGCGCCGTCCTCGCCGACGAACGGCTCGAGGGCGATGATGACCTTCGCGAACTGGCCGGAGCCACCCGTCTGCTTCTTGTGGGTGAACTCGAGCTTCTCGACCGGCTTGGTGATCGTCTCGCGGTAGGCCACCTGCGGCTTACCGACGTTCGCCTCGACCTTGAACTCGCGCCGCATGCGGTCGACGAGGATGTCGAGGTGCAGCTCACCCATGCCGCCGATGACGGTCTGGCCGGTCTCCTGGTCGAGCTTGACCGAGAAGGTCGGGTCCTCTTCCGAGAGGCGCTGGATCGCGGTGCCCAGCTTCTCCTGGTCGGACTTGGTCTTCGGCTCGATCGAGACCTCGATGACCGGGTCCGGGAAGGTCATGGACTCGAGCACGATCTGGTTCTGCGGATCGCACAGGGTGTCACCGGTGGTGGTGTCCTTCAGGCCGATGACCGCGTAGATGTGGCCCGCGACGGCCTCGGTGACCGGGTTCTCCTTGTTGGAGTGCATCTGGAACAGCTTGCCCAGGCGCTCCTTCTTGCCCTTGGTCGAGTTGATGACCTGGGCACCGGAGTCGACCTTGCCCGAGTACACGCGCACGTAGGTCAGCTTGCCGAAGAAGGGGTGCACGGCGATCTTGAACGCCAGCGCCGAGAACGGCTCGCTGGTGGTCGCGTCGCGGTGGATGATCTCGTCTTCCTTGCCGGGGACGTGACCATCGGTGCCGCCGTCGTCCAGCGGGGTCGGCAGGTAGTCGATCACGGCGTCGAGCATGGGCTGCACGCCCTTGTTCTTGAACGCCGAACCACACAGGATCGGGTACAGCTCGGAGTTGACCGTCATCTTGCGGATGGCGCCCTTGATCTCCTCGATCGAGAGCTCCTCACCGCCGAAGAACTTCTCCAGCAGCGCCTCGTCCGACTCGGCGACGGTCTCGAGCAGTTCCTGGCGGTACTGCTCGGCCTTCTCCGCGAGATCGGCCGGGATCTCTTCGATCTCGTACTTCTCGCCGAGCTTGGTCTCGCCCTTCCAGACCTTGGCGTTCATCTCGACCAGGTCGACGATGCCCTCGAAGGTGTCCTCAGCGCCGATCGGCAGCTGGATGACCAACGGCTTGGCACCGAGGCGGTCCTTGATGGTCTGCACGGTGAAGTAGAAGTCCGCACCGAGCTTGTCCATCTTGTTGACGAAGCAGATCCGAGGCACGCCGTACTTATCGGCCTGACGCCACACCTGCTCGGACTGCGGCTCGACGCCTTCCTTGCCGTCGAACACCGCAACGGCGCCGTCGAGCACGCGCAGCGACCGCTCCACCTCGACGGTGAAGTCGACGTGCCCGGGGGTGTCGATGATGTTGATCTGGTTGTTGTTCCAGAAGCATGTGGTCGCCGCGGAGGTGATGGTGATACCACGCTCCTGCTCCTGCTCCATCCAGTCCATGGTGGCGGCGCCATCGTGGACTTCACCGATCTTGTAGGTGATGCCGGTGTAGAAGAGGATGCGTTCAGTTGTGGTCGTCTTGCCCGCATCAATGTGGGCCATGATGCCGATGTTGCGGACCTTGTTCAGGTCGGTGAGCACGTCCTGTGCCACGGAAATCTTCCCCGCTCGTAGCTAGTTGGGATTTTCGGGGACGACCCAGTGGTCGTCTCTATGTCAACGCCGGAAGCGGCAGGTTAGTGCCGCATTCCGACTCTGCCTCCCGACCCAGAAAACGACGGGCCGGGCAGACGTCACCAGCGGTAGTGCGCGAAGGCCCGGTTGGACTCAGCCATCTTGTGGGTGTCCTCACGGCGCTTCACCGAAGCACCGAGACCGTTGCTGGCGTCGAGCAGTTCGTTGGCGAGGCGCTCGACCATGGTCTTCTCGCGACGGGCGCGCGAGAAGTTGACCAGCCAGCGCAGCGCCAGGGTGTTGGCGCGGCCGGGACGAACCTCGACCGGCACCTGGTAGGTGGCGCCACCGACGCGACGGGGCTTGACCTCGAGCGACGGCTTGACATTGTCGAGCGCGCGCTTGAGGGTGACGACCGGATCGGTGCCGGTCTTCTCGCGCGCCTGCTCCAGCGCGCCGTAGACGATGCGCTCGGCGGTGGACTTCTTGCCGTCCAGCAGGATCTTGTTGACCAGCTGAGTAACCAGCGGCGAACCGTAGACCGGGTCGTTGATCAGCGGACGCTTGGGTGCGGGGCCCTTGCGTGGCATATCAGCTCTTCTCCTTCTTGGCGCCGTAGCGGCTGCGGGCCTGCTTGCGGTTCTTCACACCCTGGGTGTCGAGCGAGCCGCGGATGATCTTGTAGCGAACACCGGGGAGGTCCTTCACACGACCGCCGCGAACGAGCACCATCGAGTGCTCCTGCAGGTTGTGGCCCTCACCTGGGATGTAGGCCGTGACCTCGACCGCGCTGGTCAGGCGAACACGCGCGACCTTGCGCAGCGCGGAGTTCGGCTTCTTCGGGGTGGTGGTGTACACGCGGGTGCACACGCCACGACGCTGCGGGCTCCCCTTGAGGGCCGCGGTCTTGGTCTTGGCGACCTTGTCGCGACGACCCTTGCGGACCAGCTGGTTGATGGTTGGCATAGACCGGCTTTCCTTAATTAGTTAACGCGGTGTCTGGAACTTCATGTCTGTGTCATCGAGTCTTCACCCGCACGTCCGACCGCGTTTCTCGCGTCCCGAGGTCGGGCGTGTCGCACGCAAGACATAGTCCGAATTCCGGGCACGCCGGAAAGGTCGGCCGCTCTCGCTGGCCTACGTTTGCGCACGAACTTGCCCGCATGCTTCCGGGCACAGCGATCCACGATACCCGTGGCCTCGACACATGGTCAAAGTGGGGTCGGCCGACGCGGCCGAAAGGCCACTATCACCGGCCGGGCTACCTGGCCAGATTCAGGGTCAGCTCGACCAATTTCTGGGCGCCGGCACACGGATCAGGATGGCCGCCCGGTCGATAGTTGATCCACCAGCCGATGATGCCGGTATCGGCGGCGCCCGCACTCACCCCGCACGAGTCGGGATCGTTCGGACGCGTCGTCTTCAGACCGCGCCGCCCCTGCACCGTGATGTTCTCGGTGTTGTAGCCCAGCTTGTCGTTATTGGACTTCTCGTTATTCAGTGAGCCTTCCTCGTACCAGTTGAGGGTGACCATGGCCGAGCCGCCGGGTGCATCCTCGACATCCCACATGCAGACCGCGCCGTTGAACGACGACGAGACGATCTGCGCATTGCCCACCGCCGAACCGATCTGGTCGAGCCCGACCACCTCGCATTCGCGCAGCAGCTTGTCGAAATTGGTATTGACGGTGGTGGCTCCGCTGCCGCCCGCCGGATGCGCCGAACCGTTGACGGTCTTACCGCAGCCACCGGCGGTCAGCGCGACCGCGCACACCGTGGCGGCGACGGCCGCGATCCGGAGGCCCGGACGTGAACTCATCTGTGCTCCCCTCACTGCAACCGCTGCACGGTCAACTCGGCCAGCTTGCGGGTCCGGTCACATGGATTGCCCTGACTGGAGAACAGTCCGTAGGACATCGACCATTCGAAGAAGTCGTCATCGAGTTGCACCGCGAGATCGCAGACCGCACCGCTGGGGTCGAGCGCCTGGAATCCCTTGCGACCGCCGACATCGATGGTCTCCGGATTGCGACCGACATTGGAGACCCAGGCCTTCTCGCGATCGATCGGGCTACCCCGATACGACGCGAAAGTGACACTCGGCGAAGCGAGTCCGGCGGCCTGGAAGTTGCAGCCGACCGAGTTCCGATACACCCGCGCAAGCTGGGTCAGTCCGGCGATATCGCGGACCTCTTGTTCGGTGACATGGCCACATTCACCGACGAACGGGCCGAGCGCGGCGACCTTCGGCGGCGGACGCAACGGGGCGTTGGAGGAATCGGAGTCACCGTCCGAGCCGCAGGCCGCTAGCGTCAATGCCAAGGCCAGACCGGTGACGATCGCCGACGGGATCCGCATGCCGTGAACAATACCGGCGGAACCCGGGGTGCAGCCCGCTGTGCGGTGCGGGCTGCACCGACCGGGCTGGTTCAGAGGTTGCCCCTGGCGGCCTGTTCGCGTTCGATCGCCTGGAACAGCGCCTTGAAGTTGCCCTTGCCGAAGCCCAGGGAGCCGTGGCGTTCGATGAGTTCGAAGAAGACGGTAGGGCGGTCGGTGAGCGGTTTGGTGAATATCTGTAGGAGATAGCCGTCCTCGTCGCGGTCGACCAGGATGCCGCGGCTTTGCAGTTCGCGCACCGGGACGCGGACATGGCCGATGCGGGCGCGCAGTTCGGGATCGGAGTAGTAGGTGTCGGGTGTTTCGAGGAATTCGATGCCCTCGCGGCGCAATACGTCGACGCATTCGAGAATGTCGCTGGTGGCCAGTGCGATGTGCTGTACGCCGGGGCCGCGGTAGAACTCGAGGTATTCGTCG
The DNA here is from genome assembly GCF_053602975.1 of Nocardia sp. NPDC004278. Lineage (NCBI taxonomy): Bacteria > Bacillati > Actinomycetota > Actinomycetes > Mycobacteriales > Nocardiaceae > Nocardia > Nocardia sp. NPDC004278. Next base: position 32,610 of record NZ_JBSGEQ010000035.1, on the reverse strand, counting down.
ATCTGGGAACGCTTCTTACCCACCGCGGGTTCGTTGAGCGGGAACTTCACCCGGTGATTGCCATTGGCCACCACCTTGCTCATGAGCGCCGAGTACTCGGTGGCGATATCGTCGCCGACGAATTCGGCCATATTCGTGAAACCCATGACCCGGCGGTAGAACTCGACCCACTCGTCCATCATGCCCAGCTCGACATTGCCGACGACATGGTCGATGGCCTGGAACAGCCGGGTCGGCGTGCCGGGGCGCGGCTGATGGCCGGAGCGGCGGGCGATATATCCGGGCAGATACGGTCCGTGGTACCCGGAGCGGTCGATCAGTGTGTGCCTGGTCTCACCGTAGGTGGCCAGTGCCGCCGACCGGACGGTGCCGAATTCGTCTGTGTCGTCATGTGGTTCGGCGAGAATCGTCGCGCCGTGGGTGCGCGCCCATTCGATGCAGCGGTCCACATCCGGCACCTCCAGCGCGATATCGACGATGCCGTCGCCGTGCCGGTCGTGGTGGGCGACCAGCGGGCTGTCCGGTGCGACCGCTCCGGTGATGACGAATCTGGCCGCGCCGCTGCGCAGCACATAGGCCTTGTGATCGCGGTTGCCGGTCTCCGGGCCCGAGTAGGCCTCCAGCCGCATGCCGAAGGCGGACTCCAGGAAGTGGGCGGTCTGGGTCGCGTTGCCGACCACCCAGACCAGCGCGTCCCAGCCGATGACCGGAAACGGATCGACGGCGTCATCGTGATCGACCAGCCCGACGAGCCTGCGCAGCTCACCGTCGGTGGGCAGCGGGCCGCTGTGTCGCTGGGAGTTCGGCAGGTGCTCGATGGTCATGATGCAAGGAAATCGCCGCCCCTGCGGATAGGCAACATCATCGATTTTCGATAGACACTGTGGTGAATTCGGCTAGGAACTCACCCCTGATGCTGGACAATTTGAATAGCATCAGAGCGACCCGCACCACGCCGGTCGCGCCCGAACGGAGGCCGTCATGTCGCGCACGCCCGCGAAACTGGATGAACTCGATCTCGCCATCCTCACCGCGATGCACGAGTATCAGAAGGCGGGCATTCTCGAACTGTCCCGGCGCACCCGGGTCGCGCGGGCCACCGTCCAGTCGCGCATCGGACGGATGGAGGAGTCGGGCGTCATCGCCTCCTATGATCCGCAGATCGATGTCACCGCAGCGGGTTTCGATGTGCAGGCCTTCGTCACGCTGGAGATCGCACAGGGCGCGCTGGATGCCGTGGCGGCCGAACTCGATGCGATTCCAGGGGTTTTGGAGGCATACGCGACCACGGGCTCGGGCGATGTGCTGTGCCGAATCGGCGCGGATTCGCATGCCGGGCTGCAGGCGGTGCTGTTGAGCATCGACCGGACGAGTTCGGTGGTGCGTTCGCACAGCGTGATCGTGCTGTCGACGGTCATCGCGCACCGGACGCTGCCGCTATTGCGCACGCTGACACCGACCGGGACCACCAAAGCGCCCGCCTACCGGGACAACCCGGAGCGCTGAACCCATCTAGGCTCGTATTCCTGTGTCACCGAGTACGAGATTCCGATGAGCGAGCCTGCCGAATCCAACACCGCCACACCCCATGCCCGCGCCACCTGGGCCGAGTTGTTCTTCGATCTGGTCCTGGTCTTCGCGGTCACCCAGACCGCGCATGTGCTGGGCTACCACACCTCGATCGCCACCCTCGGCCACGCCCTGGTCCTGCTCGCCCCGCTGTGGTGGGGCTGGGTCGGCGTCACCATTCTGGTGAATACCGTCGAGGAGACCAATGCCCAACGTCTCGTGCTGTTCGGCTGCGGGCTGTTCATCTACTTGATGGCGGTGGCGGCGCCCGCGGCACTGGACCAACCACGCGGGGCCGCAATGGTTTTCGCGGGTGCGCATCTGCTGTTGCGCATCGTGCTGTTCATCGCCGTCACCCGCACGCACGGCTTCGAGACCACCATCAATCCGTTCAGCATCGGATTGGTCACCGCGATAGCGATTTTCGCGAGCGCGCCGCTGCCGGAACATACCCGCATCTGGGTCTGGACCGGGGCGCTCATCGTGCAGTTGGGCGCACCGCTGCTGTACGGCAGGGCCGTGCGCAACCGGGCGATCGGGGTCTCGCATCTGGTGGAGCGGTTCGGCCTGTTCATCATTATCGCGCTGGGTGAATCGGTGGTCGACGCGGGCGCGCAGGCCGCATCGACCGACCTCGATCCGCAGGTGGTGACCACGCTGGTGCTGGCCTTCCTGGTAGGCGCAGGGCTGTGGTGGATCTATTTCCATCGCTCGGCGCGATTGCTCGAGCACGCGCTGACGACCATGCCCGCGCCCGGGCTGATCGTGCGAGATGTGCTGAGCTATGGGCATTTGGGGCTGGTGGCCGGACTGGTCGCGGTGGCGGTCGGGCTGGGTCATGCGGTGGCCGATCCCGGTCACATAGCGCACGGTGTTGCCGCCGCGCTGGCACCAGGCGGCGCTGCGCTGTTCCTCATGGCGCTGGTGGTGAATCGGTGGCGAATGCTGGGCAATGTGGCCACGACCCGCATTGCGGCGGCGCTGGGTTTGATCGTCGTGGCGCTGGTGTCGTCGATGCTGCCCGCCATCGCCGTGGTCGGACTCACCGCGGCGGTGCTGGTGGCAACCGATATCGCCGAGCAGATGGTCGCCGGACCCGGTCAACCGTTGCCCGTGGTCCGGGTGCGGCGGCAACCGCGCTCGATGTAGCGCCGGGCAGGTCGGCGCAGTCCCGGCCGACCTCGTCAGGGTCGCAAATCGGCGTCCACATCGAGGATTTCGACGCTCGGCTGCTTATCCGACTCCAGGAATCCGATCAGCGCATGGGCCTCGGCATCCACCGCTGCGCGCTCCGCGGCCGTCCACTTCCTGGTCGGCGTTATGCGCAGTCGCGCGACGCCCTTCGCCGGGAAGATCTTATAGAAACCCGCGAGGAAGCCGTCGACCAGTACTGGTGAAACCGCGGCGGCGAATGCCCGCAGCGGCGGCGCCGCGCCATCGGGCACGATTCGGGACCGATCCTGATGGGACAGGATCGCGTTGTCGTACCAGCCGAGCAGCCGGACCGGAGCGGGCACGTCCGCATCGGCGAGTTCGCCGTCGGCGACGTCGTAGAGGGTGCGGCCGCGTTCGTCGGTGTAGGTGCGCAGGCGATCGCCGAGTTGTGTCACGGCGGCCTTCATACCGGTCAGCTTCGACCAGGTCTGCATATCCATGGTGCTGGCCGGGCCGAAGGCGCGCAGATAGCGAAAGACCAACTCCGCCAGTGGATAGCTCGGATCCAGCGGTGCGCCGAGCCAGGGTTCGACACGCGACCACACCGGCCTGCTGTTGTCCTTCCACTTGCCGCGCGGTGGGGTCTGCAGCACGGGCAATTGGTACAGCCAGGTCTGCAGCACCGCACCGGCATCGCGATCCGGGTAGATCGCCGCGGCCTTGGCGCGCAGATCGGTCGCCGACATCGGCTCATCGCCCAGCGCCGCCTCGCCGTGTTCGCGCACCTCATCCGGATCCAACCCGACCATTGCGCCGTAGTTGAAACCCTTTCGGAAGGGGACCTTTTCGAGTTCCGGCTGAATATGCGGCGCAATGCGCAGCGCATCCGGCGGCGTCACCAGATGAATTGTGCCGCGCATCAATGTGATCCGCACCAGCGAGCGATCCTCCAGCCCGGCCGAAACTGTCGCCGGATCGAAATCCGCTATGCGACTCCACAATCCGACGAACGGCGGCGGCGAATCCTGCGCCTGCAGCCCGACCAGATGCTCACACATCTCGAACACATTCAGCGTCGAACGCTCCAGCAGATGCTGACGCGCGAGCAAGGTCCGATTCAGTACCCGATTGGACAGCATGATCAGCGCAGGGTGACGACGATCTTGCCGGTGGCGGTGCGATTGTCCAGAGAGGCGACGGCCTCGGCGGCGCGCTCCAGCGGGTAGAGCACGGGCTCCGGCGGGGTGATCTTGCCGGAGGCCAGCAGCGGCTCGACTTCGGCCCACTGTTCGGTCAGGTAGCCCGGATGGGTCATGATCCATTCGCCCCAGGCCGCACCGGTCACCTCGACGTTCTTCAGCAGCAGTCGATTCACCTTGACCGTGGGGATCTCCCCCGCGGTGAAGCCGACCACCAGCAGGCGACCCGCCGAGGCCAGGCTGCGGATGCTGTCGGTGAACCGGTCGCCGCCGACCGGATCGAGCACGATATCCACACCGCGACCACCGGTGAGTTCCTTGACCGCGGCGAGCCAGCCGTCGGTCAGCACCACATCGGTGGCGCCGTTGGCGCGCGCGACCGCCGCCTTCTCCTCGGTACTCACCACCGCGATGACCCGGCCCGCACCCAGCGCCGCCGCCATGCGCAGCGTCGAGGTGCCGATGCCACCTGCCGCACCGTGCACGAGCACGGTCTCCCCGTCGGCCAGTCTGCCGCGGTTGCGCAGGCAGAAGTGCACGGTCAGATCGTTGAACAGGATCCCGGCCCCGGCCTCCAGCGATACGTTGTCCGGCAGGCGGAACACCATCTGCGCCGGTACGACCGCCACCTCGGCCATGGCATTGCCGAGCAGCGTCAGCGCGACCACCCGGTCGCCCGCCACGACGTGCGCGCCCTCCGGGGCCTCGCGCACGATCCCGGAGATTTCACCGCCGACGACAAACGGCAACTCCGGCTTCATCTGGTACAGACCGCGCGTCATCAGCACATCGGGAAACGCCACCCCGGCCGCGTGCACGTCGATGACCACACTGCCGGGATATGCCGCGGGTTCGGCAATCTCGACGACCTCGACCGCTTCCGGCCCCTCCAGCTTGCTGACCTGGGCTGCGCGCATATGCCGACCTCTCTGTCCACTCGGCGACACTCAGACCATCACCGACGCCGTGACCAACCTAACCGCCCCCATCGGCCCCCTGTCCACACCACCCGTTTTTGGCTATGCTGACCGCAACCTGAGGTGGGGACGAAGGGGGAGTTTTCCGTGGTAGACACCAATGACCCGGGGACATTGAAGGTCGACGCGGGCGCGCTACAGACCTTCGCCAAAAGTCTTGGCGATGAAGCGAGCGGCATCAAAAAGCTTAATGCCGGCGACGGCTTCAACTCGGCGATCAACGCATTGCCCGGCACCCAATTCGGCGGCGCGGTGCAACCGGCCACCGATATCGTCAACCGCAGCCTGACCCGAATCGGCGAGCGCCTCGAGAAGATCGCGTCGATCACCCACAATGCGGCGGGTGCCTTCGAAGTCGCCGAGGCCGACTTCACCAACAACTTGAAGACGATCGGGCTGCAACTGCCATGACCCTCACCATCGACGACGTCGCCAAATGGGAGCCCGACCACCTCACCACCGCCGCGAACAACGCGGGCAAGATCTCGACGGATCTGGATACCGCGGTCCGCAAGGGCACCGAGGACACCGCGAAACTGGGGACCGACAAGACGTGGTCCGGCGTGGCCGCTACTGCGGCCAATACGCGGATAGGGACCGAGCAGACCCGCGCGTCCGAAGTGAGTAGACGATTGCTCGAGCTCCAAACGGCGTTCCAGGCCGAGGTTGGTCGGCTGGAGTACATCAAGGACGAGATCGGGAAGCTGCGCAACACAATCTCGACCGCTTCGCCGGTTCCCGCCGATGGCGTGGGTCTCATCACCGGCTTCCCGGTGAACCCGAATGGAACGATCGATCCCGAAAGCCGGGTTGCTGAACTGCTCGGCCCGCTGTCCGGTCAGGAAGACCAGAACACCGACGCCCAGAACCTAGCGATGCGAGCCCGCCGCGACGCCGCGGATTGGTCGAACCAGATCACCGGCAAACTGAGGGAAGCCGAGCAGGCGGCCAAAGACGCAAAAACGAAGGTGGACACCGCCGTACAGAACCTCGAGACGGCCTTCAACGCCCTCGGAGACCCGAACCGCGGCACGGCAACGGCAACAAATACGAAGTCCAGCACTACCTCGACCAATACGCCGTCGACATCCAACTCGTCCAAGCCCAGCTACGTATCGAGCAACCACAACGGCAGCGGCTCGGGAACCTCTTCCGGCACTTCGTATTCGGGTGGCACGACGTCCTACAACGTCCCCACGACCATGCCGACCGGCGACCAGAAGAAGTGGATCGAGGAAGCCATCAAGGCCCTGCGCGAAAAGGGCTACAACATCAGCGACAGCGACGCCGCCATCATCGCCACCATCATCGAAAAGGAATCCGGCGGCAACCCCAACGCCATCAACCTCTGGGACAGCAATGCCGCGGCGGGCATCCCATCGAAGGGTTTGATGCAGACCATCGACCCAACCTTCAATGCCTACAAGCTGGATGGACATGACGACATCTGGAATCCGGTGGACAACATCATCGCCGGATCGCGGTATGCGATCGAGCGATACGGTTCGTTGAGCAACGTACCGGGCATCGTTGCCATGAGTCAGAAAGAAGGCTATGTCGGTTATTGATCGGCACGGCCCGATCGAAGGGCTTACTGGACGAAGAACTTACTGGGTGTTCGCCAGCAACGCGTACTGGGCGACAACTCGCTGTTGCGCATCGTACAACTGCGCGCTCTGCACATAGATTGCAAACGACCGATATGCGATCAAGCACCGGAATCTGTCGTCCGATGTCGCTCGAAGATCCTCGTAGCAGTATGAATCCCGAACATCCAGGGGCGGGTCGTAATCGCGCCGAAAGCCTTCGGCATCGATCCTGGGATAGTCGCTGACGAACTTGCGCGCTGCCGCAACACCATTGGTTCGGAACACAGTCGATAAGCCCGACACCGCCACGCGGTCGACTTGTGCGTCGGTCATGATCTGATGGCGACCGGCCTGGTTCGTCACGAACGCGACATACGACGAGCGCGACGTCTTATTCAAGAAGCCGCGCCTGGTGTAGACCACCTCGCCCGAGCTCGGACGCTGAACCACCATGTCCACGTGCAGGGTTCGCACGAGCAGCCGATCGGGGTCCTGCCGCAGGGTGTTGAATTTATCGCGCGGGGTCGGTGTGTATCCATCCAGTGCCTTCGTCTCGGCATCGAGATACTTCTGCGTCATCTCGACCAGCGCATCGATATTGGTGTCGCGCCGCTCCGCCAGGATGCTGATGACGAACACTCCGTGCGATGTGGTACTGCCCAGAGTCGGCACCGATGGCCGCCAGTGCGCCGTGGCTTGCGAGTATCGGGGCAACTGCACCGCGACATTATCCGGGTTCCACGAGAAATCGGCGTCGTTCATCTCCGTCGCGGCCGATTCGGCGGACTGTTCGTCGGGAAAGCGCGATACCGCCACGAATAGGCCTTCGCGGTCCTTCGATGAGTCACGAGCGTTCGCGAGCGGCGTCGACTTGTCCGAGGCGGAGGAGAAGAATCCCAGCACCATGCCGTACTTCTGCAGCACCGCCTCGACCGGTGGGACCAGGTATCGCGTCATATCCTGCGCCGTGAGCGCCGGGCCAGCAATAGCACCTTGCCCGTATTTGGAGTCGACCTCGTAGGGGTTCAACACCGAGTCGGACATGCGCACTGCCTCGAGAAACGGATAGTCCTGCTGATCCAGTATGTCTATCAGGCGGGACTGCCGGACCGGGTACTGACCAGCATCCAGTTTTCGAACATCCGGTTCGCCGGACAGCGCGGACCCTCGAACGGCCTGCCCACATGCTGTCACCGCGACAATGACGAACAGAGCCACAAACGAGCCAACTATCAAGCGACGCACGCCAATCCCTCCCAAGCCCGCTGATAAGTTCACCGAGGCGGCAGATTCGAGACAACATTCTTCAGAACCGCCGCCGCGGCTGTGCAGAGTCGCTCCGGGTCGACCGTCTGATTCGAAACCCGCACCGTCACGACCTCCGCAAGATGCTGATCGATAAAGCGGTGCGCATATTGGGCCGAGCACTCCCCACGTTGGGGGTCATCGACAGGCCGATAGCCGACGAGCCCTTCGACATCGATCTGTTTCAGTCCCGATGCGCGATCAGGCCTGGCCGCCCGATCCAGTTTCAGGGTCAAGACATTGGTCGCTGTCCATTTGCAGCTGTACACATCATTTGCAACCCCCGGCGGAGGCGTGCCGACATTGAACTTGATGGCAATCGGTGAGACCAGCGTGCAGGCATCGAGTCGCGCCAACGAGCCCTGAACGTTCGGCAGCTGAAATGACGACGACCGCAGCCGAGCGATCACCTCGGCCAGGGCCGACTCCGCGGCTTCGCACATTCCTGCCTTTGCGGCCGAGTCCGAGGTATTCACCTGAACGAACAGACCGAACTGCGGCTCCATTTTCGCGGGCACCAAACCCCGCGTGCAGTCGAGCCCCAGGTTCGTACGGTTTTCGAGCACCGGAACGCGATCGATCCTTCTTCCGCTCTCTTGGTAGGCGGCTGTCGACGCCTTCCACAGCTCAACGTTGTATTTCGCGCCCTTGGCTGCGCAGGAGCCCCACTGCAAGGGATATGGTGCTGCCTTCCACTCACCCATCGCGGTAAACGGTTTGTTCATCAAGCCACATAGGTCGACCAGCCGCAGTTGCGTCAGGTTCATCGCACTGAGCGGATTCTCGATCGCACCAACGGGATTCGCCGGATCATCGCCCGTGCGCATGACCCCGACCACGACTCCGGTACCGATCAGCAGCACTAGTGCGATCAAAGCCGCAATCAGCAGCGACCGACGGTTTCTGTTCGAGCCCTTGTCCTGTGAGCTGGCTTCCAATCGACGGAGTCGCTGCTCGAAAGTTTCCTCGTCGGGTATCGACATCGCGGCCGCGCCAGCGGATGGCATCCCGACGATCTGCGTCGATTCCGGATCGGACGTCAACGCCGACAACTCCGCGGCCTGCTGCCGAATCGCGCCGTGGACAGCGGACGACCACGGATTCGGCGCCTGTGGCATCGGTCCGAGGTAATCCAGGATCTGCACCGTCGTCGGACGTGTCCCCGGATCCTTGCGCAGGCACGGCTCGACCAACTGCCGGATCTGCGCGGGAAGGCCGGTCAGGTCCGGATCGGTGTGCACAATGTTGTACAACGTGTGCGGCACCGATGCCCCGGCGAACGGGCTCTTACCTCCGGCGGCCATCGCGATGACGGCTCCGAGGGCAAAGATGTCGCTAGCCGGCGTCAGGGGCATCGACTGCGCCTGCTCCGGTGACATGAACGCTGGCGACCCGATGATCGAGCCCGTATGGGTCAGCTCGGACCGTCCCTCGACCGCTCGCGCAATACCGAAGTCGATAACCCTCGGCCCGTCCTCGGCAAGGATGATGTTGGCGGGCTTCAGATCTCGGTGTATGAGCCCGATCCGATGGATCGCAGTCAGCGCCGAAGCCAACCCGACCGCGAGAAACCGCACCTGATCGACTGGAATCGGACCGAACTGCGCCACCGCTTTGTCGAGTGGCAGTCCTGGTACGAAAACCGAGGCAAGCCAGGGCATCTCGGAATCGACATCGAAGTCGACAACAGCGGCGGTGAAGGCTCCGGAGACACGCGCGGAGGTCTGCACCTCACGGCGAAAGCGCGGCAGGAAGTCCTCTTCCTCGACCAAATGCGGATGAACCTGCTTGATCGCTACCGGCCGACCATCGGGACCGACTCCAAGGAATACACGCCCCATTCCGCCAGCACCCAGCTGTCCGAGGAGCCGATACCTTCCGATCCGAGCTGGCTGGCCGGGATCCAAGCGCTCGACCATTATGTGCTCCGCAGTCGGTTCAGCACCGACATCAGAATCGGATCCGAAGGCGCACAACTGTTATCGGACGCGATCGCCGGTTTTGGAACCACCGTCACAATTACCATCTCCCCCCGATTTTCGAGCGTCGATCGGACCATGTGGTACGTCACGCATTCTCCTTTGTCATCGGTCGAACGCGAGACATCCAGTGGCCCGAGCTGGCCGCCGCTCAGTCTGAGGTTGGTGAACTTCGAGTCCCCGGCGTCGACCCGCTTGGTCTCGGTGAGCTCGACGGTGACATCCGCCTGTGCGCCCGACCATTTACATTTGTGCGCGTCGATCGGAGTCGCTTTGACACCAGCGCCCAACGAAGCGTCGACGACCGACTGATCGACCGCATTACAGGGGTCCATCCGAATCACGGACTGCCGTGGCAGCGAGGCCAACGGCGGATTCGTGGCGAGTCGGCCGATAACGGCCTTCAGTGCGCTCATCGCCAGCTCGCATGATTCGGTGTCGCTACCCTTCACGCTCATTTCGATTCCGATACGTGGACTTTGCCGCAACAGCGCCGCGCGCCCGCACAGGTCGACAATGCTGGATCGAAACGTCGAATCGAGTACCGGCAGACCCGCGACGGTCACACCGCTGTCCTTGTATTCCGTTGCGGGCATATCGATTCCGACACCCAACGTGACCGTTGTCTGCCTACCGTTGCCCTGGCGCAGACCCACTGCGCATGTCGTGGATCTCAAAGCAAAAGTCGAATCCGGAGTACCGAGCGAACCGAGAACGTCGGAGCTGAGCAGTTTGCATGTGTCAACCAGCCGCAACTGCTCATCACTGAGCTCCAGCTTCCGATTCGCGAGTGGGTCCGGTGGTGCCGACTCACCGCGAGTCAGCAGAGCTGCGCTTGCACCACCTGCGGCTATCAGCGTCGCGACCGCGGCGGCGGCCACCCATCGGACCCGGCCGCGTCGCTTGCCGGACTCTGGCACCCGCCCGTCCAACGCGACCCAGCGCTCCGCATCGGAGCGATCGTGCGCAATCTGCTGCCGCACAGCCGCCGCCCAACCCGAGCGCGCCGTGATCGCCTCGACCGATTGCAGCAGTTGCGGCGGTGTCGGCCGATGCGCGGGGTTCTTATCGAGACACGCTTCCACCACACCACGGAGGGCAGGTGGAACCCGGCTGGTGTCCGTTCGATTGTGGACGACGTTGTACAGAGTCTGCGGGGTTGACGCACCAAGGAAAGGGCTCTCGCCAGTCGCCGCCAAAACCAACATGGCACCGACCGAAAACACGTCGCTAGCAGTCGTCAACTGATGGCCTTCGGCCTGTTCCGGTGACATGAATGCGGGCGATCCGACCACCGAGCCCGTACCGGTGAGCTGAATATCCCCTTCCAACGCCCGCGCAATTCCGAAGTCGATGACCCGCGGACCATCCTCAGCGAGCAACACATTGCTGGGTTTGAGGTCGCGGTGCACCATTCCCGCGCGATGGATTTCCAGGAGCGCCGACGCTAGGCCCGCAGTGAGCAATCGGAGTCCGCCCAGTGACATCGGGCCGAATTGGTCCACGGCGGCGCGTAGGGACGGGCCCGCTACGTACACCGAGGCCAGCCATGGCTCGGCGGCGTCGGGGTCGGCGTCCATGACCGCGGCGGTATAGGCACCAGTGACGCGCTGTGATGCTTGGACCTCGAGGCGGAACCGGGCGCGGAATTCCGGGTTCCGCGCCAGGTGGCGGTGAATCATCTTGACCGCGACGAGGCGTCCGTCCGGCGATCGGCCGAGCAGTACCCGTCCCATCGTCCCTTGCCCGATGACACCGAACAAGCGATAGCGGCCCGCCATGCGAAGATCATGCGGCCCCAATGATTTCAACCCCGCCCCTCCCCTCGGTCCTGCTCGGGATAGTACCGGCGCGATCGCCGATCGTCCCCGCGGCGGAGCGCTCAGGCGAAGCTCTTGCCGCGTTCGGCCAGGGCGGTGCGGAGTTTGGCGATGGCGGTCGGGCCGACGCCGTGTAGGGCGGCGACGTCGCGTTCGGTCCAGCTGGTCAGGTCGGACAGGTGCTGGATGCCGGCGGCGGCCAGCGCGCGTTCGGCGGGTTTGCCGAGTTTGGCGGGTAGGTCGGAGTTGGGGGCACTGGTCACCGGGCACCACCTCTCATCGAATCGCTGCGCGGTGCTGCACTCATTGCCCGTCCTGCTCGGCGGGACCGACAAGTGAGAGTAGAGGCGGCTCGACGCGAGGGTGTGACGTACGCCCCGTAAAGTCGTCTCAGAACAGCAGCGTAAAAGAACGCGGCACACCGTGCAGCGCGAGGAGCACCAGTGTCACTCGATCAGCCACTCGCCCCGCTTCCCCAGGAGGGCATGGGGTTTGCGTCGGCGTGGCCCATCCGGGCTGGCGATGTAGATCCGTACAACCGCTTGCGGTTCGACGCCGTCGCACGCTACCTGCAGGATATTGCCTGGGAGCAGCTGCAGCAGACGAATCTGCATACCACCGATCCGACCTGGATCGTGCGTCGTACGGTCATCGACGTCATCCGGCCGATCCTGTGGCCCGACGAGGTGCGGCTGCTGCGGTGGTGTTCGAGTATGTCCACCCGGTGGACGAATATGCGGGTCCGGGTTACCAGCGCCAACGGCGGATTGATCGAGACCGAGGGCTTCTGGATCAATATCAGCGAGTCCAACAACATGCCGGCGCGGATCAGCGATGAGGGCCTGGCCTATCTGGCCCAGACCACCAATGAGCACCGCCTGCGCTGGCGGCCCTATCTCATCGACGCCACACCGCCGGAATCGGATACCGATATGCCGTTCCCGGTGCGGGCCACCGATATCGACCAGTACAACCACGTCAACAACGCCTGTTACTGGCAGGCGGTGGAACAGTTCCTGGTCGAGTACCCCAAGCTCGTCGCGGGCCCGCATCGCGCGGTGATCGAGTACGTGGCGCCGGTACTCGCGCGTCAGCACGTCACCGTGCGCAGCCGCTATGAGCCGGGCGATCGCTCCGGGCGGCCGGTACTGCGGTTGTGGTTCGTGGTCGGCGGCACGACCACCACGGTCGTGCGCATCATGCCCCTGTAAGAAACCGGCCCCGTTCACTGGGAACGGAGCCGGTCGCCGGTTCAGCCGCGCGCGGCCTTGAGCAGGTCCTCGCGGGTGGTGAACTTGACCCGCGGACGTCCCGAGGCCTTGCCCGCGGATTTCTCCGCCGTATCGATCGCCTTCCAGCCCGCGCGGTCGACCAGATCGGCCTGCCGCTGCGCGAGCAAAGCCTTCAGTGCGGCCCGATCGGCCTGTGGCGCACCGAGTCTGCCGGTGCTGAAGTCGGCGAGCAGCTGCTCGACGGTCTCCTCGGAGTCCATGCGGTTGGACCCGATGACACCGCGCGGACCGCGCTTGATCCAGCCGCTCACATAGACACCGGGCAGCGGGATACCGTCTTCGCCGATTACCCGCCCGTGCTCATTGGGAATGACCGCGCGGCGCTCGTCGAAGGGCAGACCCTTGATCGGTTCGCCCTTGTAGCCGATCGAGCGCAGCACCAGCCCGGTCTCGAGGGTTTCGGTGCGATCGGTCGCGCGCGCCACCAATTGGCCATTCTCACTGACCAATTCGTTGTGCGCGAACTCCACCGACTCGACGTGCTCGGTGCCGTGCAACGCGGTCGGCGAGGTCAGGTAGCGGAAGACGATCCGCTTGTTCGCCGGATCGCGGCGGCCCGCCGCGAACTCCTCGGCGAGGGTGTACTTGAGCTGCAGTGACGGCTCGACCTCCGGATCGTCGAGCAGCGCCTGGCTGGCCGGGTCGAGCGCGAGGTCGGCCTCGTCGACGACGATATCGACGCCCTTCAGATGCGCGAGCGCCAGGAACTCCGGCGAGGTGTAGGCCGCCTGCAGCGGACCACGCCTGCCGAGCACGACCACCTCGCGGATATTGCTGGCGCGCAGCGCATCCAGGGCATAGTCGGCGATATCGGTCTTGGCGAGTTCGTCCGGATCCACCGTCAGCACGCGGGCGACATCGAGGGCGACATTGCCATTGCCGACGATCACCGCGCGCTCGGCGGACAGGTCGAAGTGTCGGTCCGCAAAGTCGGGGTGGCCGTTGTACCAGGCGACGAACTCGGTCGCCGAATGGCTGCCGGGCAGATCCTCACCGGGCACGCCAAGGTGCCGGTCGGAGGATGCGCCGACGGCATAGATGACCGCGTGGTGATGGGCCAGCAGTTCCTCGTGCGTGATGTGCGTACCGACCTCGACATTGAGGTAGTACTGCAGCGTCTCGCGACGGAACGCCGACTCGAACAGGCCCGAGACCGTCTTGGTGCCTGGGTGGTCGGGGGCGACACCCGCGCGCACCAGCCCCCACGGCGTGGGTAGCCGGTCGAACATCTCGACCTCGACATCGCAGCGCCGCAGCAGTTCGTCGGCGGCGTAGCAGGCGGCGGGCCCCGCCCCGACAATGGCGACGCGCAGGGTGCCGAGCTCCTTGGGCGGACGTGCCGGCGTGACGATCGGATCGAAGTTCGATTCGAGCGGATGCCGTTGGAAGTAGGCGGCATTGATGTCACGGAACCTGGCCAGTGACGCGGTCAGATCATCCTCGGAGAAGATGGCCTCAACCGGGCACGCGTCGACGCAGGCACCGCAGTCGATACAGGTGTCGGGATCGATGTAGAGCATTTCGGTGGTCGCGAACTCCGGCTGATCCGGGGTAGGACGAATGCAATCGACCGGGCACTCAGTGACGCAGCTGGCGTCGTTGCAACAACGCTGCGTGATTACGTAGGCCATATTGTGCAGATCCTCGAAAATGTACGTGGGTTGTAGCCACCCAAGGGGTCAGGTGTGGGCGGGAGCGTCACCGCCGCGGAGCCTGCGGGGGGTGCCCCGGGGGCGCCGCGTTGTGATGCCGCTTTCAGTTTGCCTCGAGTGTGGTCGAGGCCTCTCTTCCGCTAGGCCTTACGGTATCTGCATGGTGCGGACTCTGATCCTCATGCGGCACGGTAAATCGGCCTACCCCGACGGTATCTCCGATCACGAGCGCCCGCTCGCGCGACGCGGTCAGCGTGAGGCCGGCCTGGCCGGACAGTGGTTGCGCGATACCCAGCCACCGATCGATGCGGTGCGGTGCTCGACCGCCACGCGCACCCGCGAGACCCTGGCCGCCACCGGCGTCACCGCGCCGGTGGTCTATGAGGCGGGCATCTATGAGGCGTCGCCGCGCACGCTCATCGAGTTGATCCAGCTCAGCGATGACGATGTCGAGACGCTGCTGGTGATCGGGCACGCGCCCGGAATGCCGTGGACGGCATGGGAGTTGGCGAGCAACCGGGATTCCGATCCGGCGATCGAGCTCAGCAGGAAATT
Source organism: Nocardia sp. NPDC004278 (assembly GCF_053602975.1). Lineage (NCBI taxonomy): Bacteria > Bacillati > Actinomycetota > Actinomycetes > Mycobacteriales > Nocardiaceae > Nocardia > Nocardia sp. NPDC004278. Next base: position 17,518 of record NZ_JBSGEQ010000035.1, on the reverse strand, counting down.
CCCCACCTCGGCACTCGCGGTGCTCGAATTCGACCGGCCGTGGGCGCAGGTGGATGAGGGCACCGGCGATCTGGTGCGCTTCCACATCCCGCGTTGAGCACGGGCTCGGCGTCGTCAGCGCAGTAGCTTGCCGCCGACGACCACAACGACGCCGAGGACGACGAGCAGGACGAACGCGGCGAATCCGCCGAGCAGCCACCACACGACGCCGAGCGCCAGCACGAACGGTGCCACCGCGATGGCGGTGATCACCGGGCTTTCCTTGACCGTGGCCCAGGCCGCGCGGCCCCTGATCCGGTCGATGTCCTTACCTGGCATGTCACCAGGGTAGGTGCGAAAACCAGTTCTCGCCGTCGAGCCGGTGGGATGCTCAGCGGATGGATTGGAAAATCGAACTGGTCGCCATTCCGGTGACCGACGTGGACCGCGCCAAGGATTTCTACACCAAGATCGGCTTCAATGCCGATCACGACCACCGAGTCAGTGAGAGCCTGCGCTTCGTCCAACTCACCCCACCCGGCTCCGGCTGCTCCATCTGCATCGGCGAGGGCATCACCGACGCCGCACCCGGCAGCGTCGTGGGCATGCAGGTAGTAGTCGCGAGCGCCGAGGACGCATACCAACAGCTTGTCGCAGCAGGTGTGGAGGCAACCCCCGTGAAAGATATGGGCTGGGGCCTGTTCACCTTCTTCGCCGATCCCGACGGGAACAAGTGGGCGGTACAGGAGTTGCCCGAGCGCGACTGAGTCCGAGACATCGGCCCACGTCGGTCATCGCCGCGCAGCAGTGCGCGGCGATGACCATGTTCAGGCTCCGATGGCCCATGCAAGGTACGCAGGCGGCGGCGAGCGGTTCCGAATTTCGGCAGAATCAAGACTTGCTTGGAGTGCACTCCAGGTTATTAACGTCGTTGGTGTTCATCGAGAAGGGCGAGTGCAGTGGGTGGAGCCGTAGGTCAGGTTGTCGGTGATCAGCAGGCCGTCGATATCGATCGGGAGAAGCCGCAGTATTCGATCGGCGAGGCGGCTGATCGGTCCGGGCTCAGCCGCGACACGTTGCGCTGGTACGAGCGGATCGGGTTGATGAACTACATCGGGCGCGATCACGCCGGGAAGCGCCGGTTCAGCAATCGCGATCTGGAGTGGTTGGCATTGATCGGCCGGCTGCGCGCCACCGGCATGTCGGTGGCGGACATGGTCCGCTACGCCGAATTGGTGCGGGAGGGGGAATCCACCGTGCCCGAGCGGCTGCAGATGTTCCGCAATACCCGCGCCGAGGTGCTCGCCAAGATCGACGAACTTCGCCAGACGGTGGCCGTGCTGGATTACAAGATCGACCTGTACGAGGGCAAGACCTCCGCCGTCAAACCGGCCGCACTCACACAACCATGCGAAGGGACCAAGATATGAATGCTGCACCGCGTAGCGATTCCACGGAGGGTGGCGACCGGGTGACGGGTGGGCAGCTTCCCACCACAACCTTGGGCGCCAGCGGCATCCAGGTGGGCGCACAGGGCCTGGGCTGCATGGGAATCAGCGATTTCTACGGCCCCTCGGACCTGACCGAATCGCGGGCGACCCTCGATCGCGCACTGGAACTCGGCGTCACGCTGTTCGACACGGCCGATATCTACGGCTCGGGCCACAACGAGGAATTCCTCAGCGATTTCGTGCGGGCCAACCGCGACCGGGTGGTACTCGCCACCAAGTTCGGCATTGTCCGCAAGGCCGACGATCCCACTTACCGCGGCATCGAGAACTCCCCCGAATACATCCGCAAAGCGGTCGATGCCAGCCTGGCCCGTCTCGGCATCGACACCATCGACCTGTACTACATGCACCGTCGCGATCCGGCGGTCCCGATCGAGGAATCGGTCGGCGCGATGGCCGAGCTCGTCGCGCAGGGCAAGGTTCGGGCGCTGGGCCTATCCGAAGTGACCGGCAACGAACTGCGCGCAGCCCATGCGGTGCATCCGATCGCGGCCGTGCAGTCCGAATGGTCGCTGTTCTCCCGGGATGGCGAGCGCAGCGCGGTACCCACGGCCGCCGAACTCGGCATCACCTTCGTGCCGTACTCGCCGCTGGGCCGTGGATTCCTCACCGGCTCCTTCGCCGCGGCCAGCGAATTGACCGATGGCACGGACTTCCGACACCTGCAGCCACGCTTCTCCGGCGATAACGCGGCACACAATGTCGAACTGCTCGCGCCGCTGCGCACCATCGCGGACGCCCGCGGTATCTCGCTCGCCCAGGTGGCATTGGCGTGGGTGCACGCGCAGGCGGGTGTGCACGGGCTGACGGTGGTCCCGATTCCGGGCACCCGCAGCCGCACCCGGCTCGCCGATAACGTTGCCGCCGCGACCATTTCGCTCACCGCCGAGGAACTGGCCACGCTGGACCCGATCGCCGACAAGGTGGCCGGAGACCGGTACAGGGATATGTCCTTCACCTCCGTCGGCCGGGAATGACCGCGCGTAATGCACGCACGGCAGATCAGGAGTAATCGGTGTCCACACTGACCCTCAATGTCCGGTTCACCGCCAAGCCCGGTCACGAGACCGAGTTGCGCGAGACGCTGGAGGATATGGTCGCGCCGACGCTCGCCGAACCAGGTTGTCTGGCCTATGAGCTGTACCTGCACCCGAGCGATCCGAGCCGCGTCGTGCTGCTCGAGGAGTGGGTCGACGAGGCGGCGCTCGCGGCACATTTCGAAACGCCGCATCTGAAGGAGTGCGCCGCCACATTGGCGGAGATCCTGCTCGAGCCGTTGCAGGTCCGGCGGTTCAACAACGTCGGCTGAGCCAGCACGGCAAACGATCGCAGCACGGCGATCCGGACCACAGTCCGGGCACATCGCCGTGCTGCTCTACTATCCGGACCCATGGAGTACCCAGACGGGCGTGTGTTCATGGATAAGCAGACCCCGGAAGCGTTTCGAGCGCTGAACACCGTGGCCAGCACGGTCCGCGCGGCGGGCGCCGCGGCCGGACTCGACCGCAGGCTCATCGAATTGATCAACGTGCGTGTCTCGCAGATCAACGGCTGCGCCTATTGCCTCGACGTGCACCATCGCGCGGCCGTCGCGGCCGGGGCCACCGAGCGCGAACTCGCCGTGCTGCCCGCATGGGACCGCACCGAGCTGTACACACCGCAGGAACGGGCCGCGCTGGCACTGGCCGAACTCACCACCACATTGCCGGATGAGGCGACGATGGACCGTGAGTACGCTCGGGCCCGAGAGCATTTATCCGATGATCAGGTCTCGGCGATCCTCTGGATCGCCACCACGATCGGCGCGTTCAACCGGGTGTCGATCCTCAGCAAGCATCCAGTGCGCCCACGGAAGGAGAAGCCGACCATGACCGAACCGACGCCCGAGAGCAAGGTCGTCCGCAATGACGAGAAGAGCCGCTATGAGGTGTTCTTCGATGGCGAGCTGGCCGGGTTCAGCGAATACGAGGAGCGCGATGACGAGACGGTGTTCATCCACACCGAGATCGATGGCGGGTTCTCCGGTAAGGGCCTCGGCAGCATCCTGGCCAAGAACGCGGTCGAGGATGTGATCGCCCGCGGCCGGGTGATCCGGCCGCTGTGCCCGTTCATCAAGGCATATCTCGAGAAGCATCCGCAGTACGACGCGCATGTGGTCGGCAAGGGCGTCACGCGATGAGTGATCTCGAGCTGCATCCGGAGGAGGCGGTCTGCGAGGCATCGCCCGGTTCCGGACCGGTCGCGGAGTTCTATCCGGCACGCGAGGTCCCACTCGGCGGTGTGCGCGGCGTCTACGTGGAACGCGTACTGCCGCAACGTGATCTGCCGACCGTCGGCGCCTGGTGCTTCCTCGACCATTTCGGCTCGCCAACGGTCACCAAGACGGGTGCGTCGCCGGATATCGACCCGCATCCGCATATCGGACTGCAGACCGTGACCTGGCCGTTCGACGGACGGATCCGCCATCGCGATTCGGTCGGCTCCGATGTGGAAATCGAACCGGGTCAGCTGAACCTGATGACCTCCGGCCGCGGCATCGCGCATTCCGAGTACGGCATCGCCGGTGCGCACGCCGGGCACGGGCTGCAGCTGTGGATCGCATTGCCCGGCGACAGTCTCGGCATCGATCCGCATTTCGAGCAGCATCGCGACCTGCCGGTCTACCAGGGCGCAGGGCTGCAGGCCATCGTGCTGATCGGCACCTTCGCCGGACTCACCTCACCCGCCAAGGCCTATACGCCGATCGTCGGCGCGGATGTGCGGATCGAGCCCAGCACCGACACCACCATCACCCTCGATCCCGATTTCGAGCACGCGCTCATGGTGATCGACGGCGACCTCACCGCCGCCGACACCGAAATCGCCGCCGGCCCACTGCTCTATCTGGGCACCGGACGCGACGAACTGCGACTCAGCAGCACCGCGGGCGCCCACTTCGCGCTGATCGGTGGCGAACCGTTCGGCGAAGAACTGGTGATGTGGTGGAACTTCGTCGGCCGCAGCCACGAGGACATCGTCGCGGCCCGAAATGATTGGGAAAAGCACGATCTCGACCGTTTCGCCGATATCGCGGGCCACACTCCGGAACAGCGCATCCCGGCTCCGCCATTGCCGGGTCTGCATCTGAAGCCGCGCAAGCGTCGAATCGGCCAGGCCAGAACCTGAATTCGAGGCGCCGCCGCGCGGCACCGGTGAAATCACCGGGCGTGCCCCTCTTCTGATGTCGATCACGAAACGGTATCGTCGGCAACCAAAACGGACATTCCACTCGGGTGGCGCGACGAGAAGAGCACGATGAGGATCTCCACTATTACCGCGACAGCACTGCTGGCGCTGGCGACCACCACCATCGGAGCCGGTGTCGTGCACGCGGAACCCGCACCGCCCGTGGCGAATTCGACCGCCGACGCACCACTCGATCTGCAGGGCGTATTCCAGCAGATCGGCTACCACGTCACGGCGGCCGAGAACCGCCATGCCGTGGTGACCACCATTTCGGAGGGTCGCTGGGATCTGGTCCGGGAGAACAGGGTCGTCTCGCTGACCGATCACAACGGGCAGGTCGTCGCCGCGCTGCCGACCGCGCTGAATATCGGCGGACACCGGATCAATCTGGCCCCGGTCATCGATGAGGCGGGTACGCGGCTGTCGCTGACGCCCATCAGCAAGTCGGATGAGCCGGTGCGCGATGTCAGCACCCAGGAGCGCTTCTTCGGTCAGATCGAGAAGTCGATGCCGCAGGTCCTGACCGGTGCGGCCATCGGTGCGGCTATCGGGTTCGTACTCGGCTTCCCCCTCGGCCTGTTCGTCGTCGACTTCGTCACCGTTCCGATCACCACGGTGGTAGGTGGCGTCATCGGCGCGTTTGCCGGTCTGTCGACCGGCGGTGGTGAGCCCGCGGTCCAGGCCGCGATGGACTACTTCAACGTCAATCCCTGAACGCCATTGTGGGTGGGGAGCAGGCGCTGCGTGCCGATCACCCGCAGCAGATCCAGCTTCTCCGCCGCATCGGTACCCGGACGGGGCAGGTAGACGAGTAGTCGCTGGGCCTCGTTCGGGGTGAGCAGGGTTTCGCAGATGGTATCGATCAGACCGACCTCGGGATGCAGGATCCGCTTGGTGTCGGAGATCCGCACCGCCACTTCGTGTTCGTTCCAGAACCGCTCGAATTCCGCACTCGCGGAACGCAATCGGCTCACGAATTCGGTGACATCGGCGTCGCCGGAACGACGCGCGGCGGTCGCGCGCAGGTCCGCGACATGCTTGCGGCCCAGCCGATCCCAATCCTCCGCCGGGAAGATGGCCCGCGATGACGGGTCGGTGAACCAGCGCCAGGCGTAGAACCGATCCCAGCCGCGCCGATTCGCGTGGTCACCGACGAGCAGCGTGTGCATCCGGTTCTGCACCAAGACCTCGCCGAGGTCGGTGATAACGGTGGCCGCGGTGTCGTCGAGCTTCGCCAGCACATGCAGGATCCCGGGGCCGACGTGCTTATCCGCGAGCTCACGCCCGGGCGCGGCGTGGTCGCACAGGTGGTAGAGATGGTCGCGTTCGTCATTGCTGAAGCGCAGCGCCCGCGCCAGCGCGGCGAGCACCTGCGTGGACGGCCGCGGGCCACGGGACTGCTCCAACCGGGTGTAGTAATCGGTCGACATGCCCGCGAGTAGGGCGACCTCGTCCCGGCGCAGGCCGGGGGTGCGCCGGCGGACCCCCGGCGGCAGCCCGACATCGGCAGGCGTCAGCTGTTCGCGGCGCCTGCGCAGGAAATCGGCCAGTTCGGATCGGTCCATGTCACCACTGTCCCGCAATAACCGGCGCCGAGCCAGGGATCGCCGATCCCCCGATAGGCGATCTCTGCCGCACCCCTTTCCTAGGGGGCAGGCTTGATGCCATGACGACATCGAAGATCACCACCGATACCGAACTCGGCAAAACCGGCCCTGCGGTCAGCCGCATCGGACTCGGCGCCATGGGCATGTCCGGCATGTACGGCGCCGCCGATGACACCGAATCGATCGCGACCATCCACGCCGCTCTGGACTCCGGCGCCAACCTCATCGACACCGGCGACTTCTACGGCGCGGGCCATAACGAGATGCTGATCGGTCGGGCCATCGCCGAACGTCCCCGTGCGGATGTGGTGCTCAGTGTGAAGTTCGGCGCGCTGCGCGGACCGGGTGGCACCTGGGGCGGCACCGACAACCGCCCCGTCGCACTGCGCAACTTCCTCATCTACAGCCTGCAGCGCCTCGGCGTCGACTACATCGACATCTACCGACCCGCGCGCCTGGACCGGAACGTGCCGATCGAGGACACCATCGGCGCCATGGCCGAACTCGTCGAGGCGGGCTACATCCGACACATCGGACTGTCCGAGGTCGGTGTGGAGACCATCCGCCGGGCCGCGGCTGTGCATCCGATCGCGGATCTGCAGATCGAATACTCGTTGATCTCGCGCGGTATCGAGGCCGAAATCCTGCCCGCGGTACGGGAACTCGGCATCGCGATCACCGCGTATGGCGTGCTGTCACGCGGTCTGCTGAGCGATTCGGTGCGCCGGGGCACGACCTTCGCCCCCACCGACTTCCGTGCGCACAGCCCGCGCTTCCAGGGTGAGAATCTCGACCAGAACCTCAAATTGGTCGAGGCGCTCGCGAATATCGCCGCGACGAAGGATGTTTCGATCGCACAGCTGGCCATCGCCTGGACGCTGACCCGGGGCGCGGATATCGTGCCGATCCTCGGCGCGCGCACCCGCGAACGCTGGGCAGAATCCCTTGGCGCACTGGATATCCAGCTCAGCGTCGAGGAACTGGCGAGCATCGAGGCCGCGGTGCCCGCGGATCGGATCGCGGGTGAGCGCTATGCGGCCGCGCAGATGACGTTGCTGGACAGCGAGCGCTGATCTGGCCGGGAGAGCGGCTCGGCCGCCCTCCCGACTACCGCCTGTCCGATATGCGCGGTCACTTGGGATGGATGACCGCGATGAAAGCCGACGCGGCAACCGACTTTCCGGTGTTGTCGGTAATGTCCACCGGCACCGCCAATTCGACATCGACCCGCGCCGCGATATCGGCACAGACCCGCTCGATCGGCGGCAGCGGGAAACGGTCAGTACGAGGACGTACTCGTCAGCGTGACGACGAGATAGCCGATCGCGAGCACCGCACAGGCCACATTGGCAACGGTGGCGGCGATCGCCCAAGTCTTCGCCTTCTTGGACGCATCGAACGCACCCGCGAAATCCCCGCTGTGCCATTTCGAATGCACCTGCGCACCGAAGAGAATCGATACGATGCCGAGCACGGAACCCACCATGCAGGTGAGGGTCCCGAGGATGGTGGCCCCGATCGCCCAGCCCAGATGGGCGGGCGGCTCCGCCGGCGGGTACTGCGGATATCCGTACCCCGGCTGCGAACCATATCCCGGCTGGTTGATGGGGTAGCCGTAACCGCCTGGCTGTTGCCCATCAGTCATGGCAGTGATCCCGTCTCGAAGTCGGCGGCAGGGCCCGGCAGTTCCGGCCGCGGCCGTTACCAGCGTACGAACCCAACCCGCGTCGCGCACCACAGCCCTGCGCCGGATGGACTAGCCGTGATACGACCTGGGCAGCCGGTAACCGCGTTCAGCGAGGATGGCGCGCAACAGATCCGGACGGTTGGTGATCAGTCCGTCCACGCCGAGATCGATCAGCGCGGTCATGGTGGCGCGATCATCCACCGTCCACGGCACCACGGTCATGCCGCGCTGATGTGCGGCGTGGACCAGTTCGGCGGTGGTGAACGCCGCATAGCGCGGATCCTCGACCGTGCCGTCCTGCGGGCTGCCGTGCACCGGCGACAGGATATTCGCGCCGAAGGACGCCGCTGCCGCCACATATTTCTCCGGCAGCGTGCCCGAGAAATCATCGATATCGATTCCACCCAACCAGGGCGACGCACCCGGCTGACCGGCCTGCAGAAACTGCTGCCCATTTGTCAGCGCGACGATCGGCAATTCCGGCGCTACCTGCCGCATCCGCATCAGCGCACCCCAGTCGAAACTCTGTATGGTCACCCGGTTTTCGAAATGCGCCCGATGCACCTGCGCCGCGACCACCTGGACGAACTGCTCCCGCGGCGCGGTCTGCTCCGGAGCAGACGCCTCCACCTTCGTTTCGATATTCAGCATGACGTCATCGGCTCGATACGCCCGCACCAGATCGAATACCTCCGATAGCAACGGCATTCGCTCCCCCGGCACGGTTCGCTGATCCGGAAATGCGGCCGATCGCTTGGAGCCACAATCGATTGTCCGCACCTGAGCCAATGTCAGATCCCGAATGAACTGCGTACCGGGCACATACGGAAACCGCGGATCACCCGGAAACGCGGGCGCGGTGTCGACACATTTGTCCGGACTCGGATCCCGATCGTGGGTGACCACTGCGAACCCATCCGCGGTGATCTGCACATCCAACTCCAAGGTACTGACGCCGAGCTCCAAGGCATTCGCGAACGCGGCCAGAGTGTTCTCCACCACCAGCGCGGCACCACCCCGATGCGCCTGCAGATCGAAACTTCGCCCCGGTCCGTCCGCCGACGCCGCACCGGCGGCGGCCATCAACGCCCCAGCCAGACCAGCCACGAACCACGGTCGCATGCACCTCATCGTGGCAAACCCACCCCACGACCGCGCAACCATCGAATGAACAACCAACGCGGGGACCCGGCTTCGGCTCCGGACTGCGGCATCGTCGCCGATCAGTGCGGCGACCAGCCGCCGACTCCATCCGACCTGACATTCGTCGATCCTGGCCGTGGTCATGGTCCGGCGGATCGGCCGGGATGGTGATCACGTTATGCACGCTGCCGTGGCTGGGGTTCATGCCGGACAAAGCGGCCGTCGGCCGCCGATTGCGATGGCCTACGCCCCGCTGCGCCATCGACGGTCCGGCGAGCGCGCAGGCCGCCGACCAAACAGAGCACTGCACCCAGCGCGACCCAGGTGACCAGCACGCTGACGGCGTGGGCGGCGCCGCGGCCGTCGAAGAAGGCGGTCGATCGCAGCAACCGGCCACCGGCCCCTGGCGGCAGCAGTTGGCCGAGCGTGCCGGACCAGCCGGGCAGCATCTCGGGTGCGGTCGCCGTGCCCGAGAGGGGGTTGCCGATGAGCATCATGACCAGCGCACCGATCCCGATTCCGGCAAATCCGAGCAGGGATTCCAGCCCGAGGACCGTTAGGGAGGTGGCCGCGATGGTCAGGGCGACGGCCGCGCTGTTCGCCGGATAGGACCCGCTCAGTGAGCCGAGCCAGAACTGCAGGATCGCTGCCACGGTCAGGCCGGCGGTTGCCGCGAAGGCGAGCGCCCCAGTAGCCCGACGGACGGCGCCGTGAACGAGCCTGGTCAGCAGCACTGCGGCCAGCAGACCGCCCATCACCAGTGGCAGGGCACCTGCGGACAGGCCAGCGCCGCGTGGGTCGTCGCCGGGCAGGGCGGCGAGGTCGCGGACAGCGACCGGCGAGCCGGTGCTGCCCGCCTGGCCGAGGGCGGTCGCCATGGACTGCAGGGTCTGGGCGACCGCGGTGCTGGCGGCGGAGGCGACGATGACGTGCGGGGTACCGGAGCTGAGGTCGATCGCCCCGTACACCTGCCGGTTGCGGATGAGTTGTTCCGCGGCGGCGGTGTCTGCAACTTCGGTGATCTCGAAGCCGCCCGGCAGATGCTGATCGAGTGCGGCGCGAATCTGTGCGACCGCGGTGGTCGGCCCGGCGACGGCGATCGGCACATCGTGCACCGACGACCGTACCGATGGCCAGGCAAAAGCAATGAGCAGCACGCTGATGATCGCGGTGAGCAGGACGACTGCTCCGGCCACAACCGGCCATCGTGACGGAAGCGCATCGCTGGCGAGCGGTGCCTGCGTGGTCATATCTACTCCTCGAACATTGGGCCGTGACCGGTGTTCATCGCAGTGTGAGTGGAGTTTCGGATTCGATGTGGGTCAGTTTCTGCGGGTTGCGGACGTAGTAGATGCCGCTGATGTGGGTGTCCTCGACGCGTATCGCGATGACGCCGTCGAGTTCCCCGTCCACGTGCAGCGCCAGTGCGGGGCTGCCGTTGACCATGGTCGCCGCGACGGTGAGCGTGACGCCCTTCTTGGTGAGTCCGCCGACGATGAAACGGGCCACCTTGTCGGCGCCGATAATCGGCCGCGGTGTGGCCTGCTTGATGCCACCTCCATCGCTGATCGCCACGACGTCGGGTGCGAGCACGTCGAGCAGGCTCCGTAGGTCGCGGGTCTCGAGCGCGCGTCGGAACGCCTCGACAGCCGCCTCGGCCTGGCCCGCGGTGACCGAGCGGCGTGGGCGGCGGGCTTCGACGTGGCGGCGGGCGCGATGGGCGATCTGGTGCACGGCGGCAGGGGTCTTGTCGACCGCGGCCGCGATCTCGTCGTAGCCGATCCCGAACGCTTCACGCAGCACGAACACCGCCCGTTCGGTCGGGGTCAGTGTCTCCAGGACGAGCATCAGTGCCATCGACACGCTCTCCGCGAGTTCGACGTCGCAGGCCACATCCGGGGTGGTGAGCAGCGGCTCCGGCAGCCAGGAGCCCACATAGGCCTCTCTGCGGCGCTTCATCGCGCGCAGCCGGTTGAGCGCTTGGCGGGTGGTGATCCGGACCAGGTAGGCGCGCGGCTCGTCGACCTGCACCGTGTCGACTCCGACCCAGCGCAACCAGGTTTCCTGCAAGACGTCATCGGCGTCGGCCGCCGATCCGAGCAGCTCGTAGGCCACGGTGAACAGCAGGTTGCGGTGGGCGAGGAAGGTCTCCGTCGCCGCGACGATGATGTGATCGCCGCCGTCGCGACCCACGGCCGCGCTGTCGGCACGCGGCTGCCCGCCGGGTTCACCTGTCGTGTCCATGAATCCCTCTCCTGTCGGCCGTCAGTAGTCGTTGGAGCCCACCGGCCGCCGATGACGCGCGTGCGGCAACGCCTTCGATCCAGGGCGCTGCCGCACATCGCGCCGTCACGTGCAATTGGGCGCGGTGACGGCTTTCGGTGCGTTACGCGACCGGTGCTGCCGCCGCGTCGCCGCGCTGTGCCTGCAGCAGCTGCGGCCGGTGCCTGCCGTCCTTGGGCCAGGAGTGCGAACCGGGCTTATGCGCTTCGGTCACCAGATGTTTCACGCTGGCAGCGCAGGCGAACTCCTTGAGCTTCTTGCCTGCGACCCCGCTGAAATACAGCCGCATCGCGGTGTCGTCCTTGCGACCGAGTTGGAAGATCCCGGTGCCCCGGCCGAAGCTGATGCACATCGCGGGGAACGACAGGTCGATCGTCGACGGCTGCTCCCCCGCGATCCGGCTCAGCACCGTGTCGGCTGCCTGTGCGCCCAGGCATCCCGCGGCATAGGCGCTCATCCGGAACGGCAGGCCCGACGGTGCAGACGAATCCCCCGCCGCCAGGATGCGGTCGTCATCGACGCTGGTCAGTGTTTCGTCGGTGAGCAGACGCCCGGCGGTATCGGTGCGCAACCCGCTGTGGTCGGCCAGATCGGGCACACCGAAGCCCGCGGTCCAGATGGTGACCCGACTCGCCAGCATGCGACCGTCACCGAGTTCCACGGCACCCTCGGTCACCTCGGCGACCGAGGCCTCGGGGCCTTCCAGCACGGTGACGCCCAGTCCGGCGAGATATTTGCGGGCCGTGCGCCGAGCCCTCGGGTGCAGGTACGGACCGAGGACACCGCCACAGACCAACGTGATCGTGCGCCCCTGCTCCGCCAGTTCGGCAGCTGTCTCAATGCCCGTCGGGCCGCCCCCGACGACCGTCACCGGGACCGTCATGGGCGTGTCGTACAGCACCGACCGCACCCGCTGCGCCGCCTCCAATGTCGCGATCGGATACGCGAACTCGGCCGCGCCCGGCACCCGCGGGCCGGAGCTGCCGCTGCCCACCGCATAGATCAGGTAGTCGTAGCCGATACTGCCGCCCTCGGCCAGCGTCACACTGCGCCCGGCCACATCGATCCGCGTCACGCTGTCGACGACCAGCCGGACCCCGTCGGCCAGCACTTCCCGGTAGTCGACGACCGCATCGTGCGTCCCGCCCACGAGCTGGTGCAGACGCAGCCGCGGCACGAAGACCGGACGCGGATTGATCACGGTCACCGTCACGTCGTCGCGCTGCGTCAAACGATTGGCCGCCATCACACCGGCGTATCCGCCGCCGACAACGACCACACCGACGTTCGTATTCATGGTGTCTCCTTCGGTCCGAGAGGCTCGAATACAAGACACCGCAGCGCCGAACATCCTGACATCATGTGATGCAGATCACTGAATAGGCTGGGTGTGCGTCACTCATCACGCGGTGCAGGAGCTGGCTGCGACCAGGTCTCGGCACAGCAGTCGCCGAGCATCTGACCAATCGCCCGACAGGTCAGAAACGAAGGTTCGCAAGATGCCGTCGCCGAACTCGATCACGCCCCGATGAGCGAACGCACCCGCGACGGCTCGGCGCAGCCCGCGCGGCCGCACCGGCGGCCAGAACCCGTACGCGGACCTTTGATACGGAAACGCAAATCGGCCCCCGCTCCGAATGGAACGGGGGCCGAATGCTGTTACGGCACTGCCGGATTACCGGTAGTCGCTGAAACCGTAATCGTCGAGCGGAACCGCGGCACCGGTGGTGGCGCCGAAGCTGTCCGGGCTGTAGTAGGTGTCGTCGTAGGACGGCACGGCGTACGCCGCGGCACGAGCCTCTTCGGTCGGCTGAACCTGGATGTTGCGGTAGCGGTTGATGCCGGTACCGGCCGGGATCAGCTTGCCGATGATCACGTTTTCCTTGAGGCCGATGAGCTTGTCCGAGCGGCAGTTGATGGCCGCGTCGGTCAGAACTCGGGTGGTCTCCTGGAAGGATGCCGCCGAGAGCCACGAATCGGTCGCCAGCGACGCCTTCGTGATACCCATCAGCACCGGGCGACCCGCCGCGGGCTCATTGCCCTCGGCGACGACGCGACGGTTGGAGGCCTCGAACTCGGACCGCTCGGTGAGCGAGCCGGGCAGGAACTCCGTGGCACCCGAGTCGATGATCGTCACGCGACGCAGCATCTGGCGCACGATGACCTCGATGTGCTTGTCGTGGATCGACACACCCTGCGAGCGGTAGACCTCCTGGACCTCGTGGACCAGGTGGATCTGCACCTGACGGGGGCCCATCACGCGCAGCACCTCGTGCGGATCCGCCGCGCCTTCCAGCAGCTGCTGACCGACCTCGACGTGGTCACCATCGGAGAGCAGACGCTCGGTGCCGTCGTCGTGCTTGAACACACGCAGGCGCTGACGCTTCGAGAGCTTGTCGTAGACAACCTCTTCGCCACCGTCATCCGGGATGATGGTGATCTTGTAGAAGCGATCGTCGTCCTCGAGCCGCACCCGTCCCGAGACCTCCGCGATGGGCGCCTTGCCCTTGGGCACACGAGCCTCGAAGAGCTCCTGCACACGAGGCAGACCGCCGGTGATGTCATCACCCGCGACACCACCCTGGTGGAAGGTACGCATGGTCAGCTGGGTACCGGGCTCACCGATGGACTGCGCGGCGACGATACCGACGGCCTCGCCGATATCCACCAGCTTGCCGGTCGCCATCGAGCGGCCGTAGCAGGTGGCGCAGACGCCGGTGCCGGTGGTGCAGGTCAGCACGGAGCGGACCTTCACATCGGTGATGCCGGCGTCGAGCAGTGCCTCGATGGCCGGGTCGCCGAGGTCGGCGCCCTTCTCCACGATGACATTGCCCTTCGCGTCGATCGCGTCGGCCGCGAGCGTCCGCGCGTAGGCGGAGGTCTCCACGTGCGCGTCCCGGATCAGCGAGCCGTCGAGCTGCTTCTCCGCGATCGGCACCAGGATGCCGCGCTCGGTGCCACAGTCGTGCTCGCGCACGATGACGTCCTGCGAGACGTCCACCAGACGACGGGTCAGGTAACCCGAGTCGGCGGTGCGAAGCGCGGTGTCGGCCAGACCCTTACGGGCACCGTGGGTGTTGATGAAGTACTCCAGAACCGTCAGGCCCTCGCGGAAGGAGGACTTGATCGGCCGCGGGATGAACTCACCCTTCGGGTTGGTAACCAGACCCTTCATACCGGCGAGGGTACGAGTCTGGGTGAAGTTACCGGTCGCGCCCGAGTCGACGATCGTGATGATCGGGTTGTCGGCCGGGTAGTGCGAACGCAGCGCCTTACCGACCTCTTCGGTCGCTTCCTGCCAGATCTTGACCAGGGCGTTGTTGCGCTCCTGATGATCGAGAGCACCACGCTGGTACTTCTTCTCGATCTGATCGGACTGCGCCTCGTAGCGCTCCATGATCTCGGTCTTCTCCGGCGGAACGAGCACGTCCGACATCGAGACCGTCACACCGGAACGGGTGGCCCAGTAGAAGCCAGCGTCCTTCAGCTTGTCGACGGTCTGCGCGACCACGATCATCGGGTAGCGCTCGGCCAGATCATTGATGATCGTCGCCTGACGCTTCTTCGGCATCTGCTCGTTGATGAACGCGTAGTCCGCCGGGAGCAGCTCGTTGAACAGCACGCGACCAAGGGTGGTCTCGGCAATCCACGCGTCGCCGCGGCTCCAGCCCTCCGGGAACAGCTCCGCCTCGATAGCCTTCGGCGGGCGCTGGTCGGTGAGCCGCACCTTGATCAGCGAACGCACGGTGAGCTCACCACGGTCCACCGCCATCTGCGCCTCGGCGGGCGAGGAGTACACGCCCTGCTCCGGTGCGTCCTTCGTGGCCGCCTGGTACTCGCCCCGCGCGCCCTCTTCCAGGCGGGTCAGGTAGTACAGGCCGGTCACCATGTCCAGACGCGGCATGGCCAGCGGTCGACCCGAGGCAGGCGACAGGATGTTGTTCGAGGACAGCATCAGGATGCGGGCCTCGGCCTGCGCCTCTGCCGACAACGGCAGGTGCACGGCCATCTGGTCACCGTCGAAGTCGGCGTTGAACGCCTCACAGACCAGTGGGTGCAGCTGGATGGCCTTACCTTCCACCAGCTGCGGCTCGAAGGCCTGGATGCCGAGGCGGTGCAGGGTAGGCGCACGGTTCAGCAGCACCGGGTGCTCGGCGATGACCTCTTCGAGGACATCCCACACCTGGGGCCGCTGCCGCTCGACCATCCGCTTGGCGGACTTGATGTTCTGCGCGTGGTTCAGGTCGACCAGACGCTTCATCACGAACGGCTTGAACAGCTCCAGCGCCATCAGCTTGGGCAGACCGCACTGGTGCAGCTTCAGCTGCGGACCGACCACGATGACCGAACGGCCCGAGTAGTCGACACGCTTACCGAGCAGGTTCTGCCGGAAACGACCCTGCTTACCCTTGAGCAGATCGCTCAGGGACTTCAGCGGGCGGTTACCCGGACCGGTGACCGGACGGCCGCGGCGGCCGTTGTCGAACAGCGCGTCCACCGACTCCTGCAGCATCCGCTTCTCGTTGTTGACGATGATCTCGGGCGCACCCAGATCGATCAGTCGCTTGAGGCGGTTGTTGCGGTTGATCACGCGGCGGTACAGGTCGTTCAGGTCGGAGGTGGCGAAGCGGCCACCGTCGAGCTGAACCATCGGGCGCAGCTCCGGCGGGATCACCGGAACGGCGTCGAGCACCATGCCCATGGGCGAGTTGCCATTGGCCTGGAAGGCCGCGACAACCTTGAGCCGCTTGAGCGCGCGCAGCTTCTTCTGGCCCTTGCCGGAGCGAATGGTTTCGCGCAGCGACTCGGCCTCGGCGTCGATGTCGAAGTTCTCCATCAGCTTCTGGATGGACTCCGCACCCATGGCGCCGGTGAAGTACTCGCCGTAGCGGTCGATCAGCTCGCGGTAGAGAACCTCGTCCACGATGAGCTGCTTGACCGACAGCTTGGTGAAGGTGCTCCAGATCTCGTCGAGCCGGTCCAGTTCGCGCTGGGCCCGGTCGCGGAGCTGACGCATCTCGCGCTCGCCGCCGTCCTTGACCTTGCGGCGCACATCGGACTTGGCACCCTCGGCCTCGAGCTCGGCCAGATCGGCCTCGAGCTTCTGGGCGCGGGCCTCCAGGTCGGCGTCGCGCTGATCGGCGACGGCCTTCTTCTCGACCTCCATCTCGGCCTCGAGCGTGGAGAGCTCGTTGTGACGCAGCTCCTCGTCGACACCGACGATGACGTAGGCGGCGAAGTAGATGATCTTTTCCAGATCCTTCGGCGCCAGGTCGAGCAGGTACCCGAGGCGCGAAGGCACACCCTTGAAGTACCAGATGTGGGTAACCGGAGCGGCCAGCTCGATGTGGCCCATCCGCTCACGGCGCACCTTGGCGCGAGTCACCTCGACGCCACAGCGCTCACAGATGATGCCCTTGAAGCGCACCCGCTTGTACTTACCGCAGTAGCACTCCCAGTCCCGGGTGGGACCGAAGATCTTCTCGCAGAACAAGCCGTCCTTCTCCGGCTTGAGCGTGCGGTAGTTGATGGTCTCCGGCTTCTTCACCTCGCCGTAGGACCACTGGCGGATGTCTTCGGCGGTGGCCAGACCGATCCGGAGTTCATCGAAGAAGTTGACGTCTAGCACGTAACTTCCTTTCCCCTATTCGGGTCGAATTCGAGCAAAAGTTCACTAGTTGGTGGAACGCGGAGCCGAATGCGGTTCGCAATGAACAACATTCGGCCTACCGCCTAGTTCGCCAGATCGTCGACGGTGGCGGCTTCGTTCCTGGACAGGTTGATGCCCAGGTTCGCGGCCGCGCGCTCCAGATCCTCGTCGTCACCATCGCGCATCTCGATCGCCGCGCCGTCCGAAGACAGCACCTCGACGTTGAGGCACAGTGACTGGAGTTCCTTGAGGAGCACCTTGAACGATTCCGGGATGCCCGGCTCCGGAATGTTCTCGCCCTTGACGATCGCCTCGTAGACCTTCACGCGGCCGACCACGTCGTCGGATTTGATGGTGAGCAGTTCCTGCAGCGTGTAGGCAGCGCCGTAGGCCTGCATGGCCCAGCACTCCATTTCACCGAAGCGCTGACCAC